>JAKABE010000381.1 GCA_021801945.1 Acidobacteriota bacterium | reverse complement strand
CTTGCCTACATTAGGCCGGCCGAGAATGGCGACAAATCCAGATTTCACGCGGCTTATTACTCCAGCTTCCTATTATCGCGGATGTGCGCTCGCCATCTGTGCGTCGGGTGGCCCTCGTGGCTTCGTGCTATACTGCGCGCACAGAAAATCCTCAGGGCACGGGAGAATTGAAAGTGATGAAGGCTGTTGCTCTACTACTGCTAGCCGCGGGGTTTCTCTGTGCGGCTTCGAGTGCCAAAACGAAGCAAACGCAGACTTCAACGCCGCAAGCTACAGTGCTGGTTGCGGGCCGTTCAGAGATCGACAGTACGACCGGCGCGACTGGAGCAGCAACGAACGTGGGCGGAGTTATCGTAGGAACCGGCGGGGCAGATACGAGCACCTATGAGCACTCTGAAGTGTGGGAGGTCGTGCGCCGCTTTAAAGAGGAGTGCCCGTCGGCCTCCTTTGTGACGAACCCGCAGACTCCGCACACGCTCACGATTGACGTGGATTACCAAAAGGTCAATGGCGGCTTTTTGATGGGAACCGTCACCCTCTATCAACTAGTTCTTTTGGATAGTGGGAAGAACCCGCTGTACGTGAGCAAGAAGAACTGGCTGCGGCGGGAAATCAAACCGATTTGCAAGGTCATCCAGGGAAAGAAGTAACGGCGGTAACATAATCGGCTCATCAGAGGTCTATCAGCCAATAGCTCCTGCTCGGATCATCGAACGTTCCATCACTGCTGCGGACTCGCCCAATTGCCTCGTAATGTTGGAGCCCCACAATAACCTCTTCCTGCCCTAACGAAAGCTCCTTGGCAATGTTGCGCGACTTCCAGATCTGACCATCCGAAAGCAGTCTGAGAACTGCCGCATTGACCCTCGCCTGTCTCCGTTTCTTGCGGCTTTCAGCCCACTCTCTGCGGCTCGGAAAGAACCACAGGAATACGCCTGCTACAAGTGCACCAAGCCCGAAATCCCTTAGATGAGAAAGGACATTCCAAAAATTTTCCATGAAGGCCGATTATAAAGCCGCACGGGAGGATTGGCGCGGTGACAATTGCGGCATCAGCCAGCTTGCTGTCATCGCCGGACCCGGCCGCGTTACCACCTTTATCCCAGCCCCCTCTGTTATATCTGATCTCATGTCTTCTGTTTTTTTCCGGCGTGGTCTGGCCTCCCTCGCAGCCGTGCTGGCCGTCTCTATTCCTCTACTCGCTCAGCAGCCGGCCACTCCTCAGCAGTCCACCACCACCTTCCGCTGGATCGACTTCCATTCGCCCAAGGATCAGAACATCGTCACCTGGGTTACGCGCTCTCTCCAGGTCGAGAATTGGACGGCCATCCGTGAGATTGGCGTTCTCTACGATGCGGCCCTCGTTGTCACCACGGACCGTGCCACTCCGCAGTCGCTGCCCAACACCGACACCTTCAATGTGTGGAGCGTTTCGCTCACCTCGCACGCGGTCACGCCTCTGCTCTCCGGCGTCCACCTGCGCTGGTCCGACTGGGAGCGCTTCTCCCGCGATACACCCTTGGAGCTGCCTGTTCTTTACCAAAACTGCCGCAATTGTGCTGCCACCACCTACTTCACCTCGTTCCATTACGATCCGGCGCTCCATGCCTGGACCGCCCGCTGGATCCGCAGCGGCCAGGGGATTCCGGTGTGGAATACCAAACCGCCTTCTGGCGTCCTCTGGACGCAGGTTTATGCGCTTCTGCCCGAGGGGGGGGACCAGGTGGCAATGTTTACCTGGAACCACTTCGATTACGGCCCCCACAGACATCCGGAGGACTTCATCTACCGCTACGATATCGATCCCTTCAGCGGACTCGATCGTACCGTGCTCTTGAGCGGCCCAGACGCCGACGCCATGAAGTTGCGCCTCTGTAACGCACAGAACGCGGTTCCAGGTCTGGCGCGTGGTCAGGACTCGCTCTTCTGCCAGGAGTTGACACATCCGCGCTCTGTCCGCCCGCTACGCGGCGTGCCTGCGCGGAGGCTGGCGCCGCCGTCGCGCTCTTCCGGCCCAAAATCCTAGTTGGCTCCTCGACTCCCCGGTCATCAGCCTTCATGCATTTATCCATGCTCACCGCGGTCGCCACGCGTCGTATACTGGTTTCATGTCGATTGTCCGTAACGTCGCCGGCATCGCCAAGGGTCTCAGCATCACCTTCCGCGAGATGCTTGAGCCCACGCAGGTGGAAAACTATCCGGATGGTCCTGGACCCATGCGCGGGGCCGTCTTCGAGGCCCGCTTCCGCGGCGCGCACGTGCTGCAGCGCGACGAGAACGGCATGGAAAAGTGCGTGGCCTGTTTCCTTTGCGCCGCGGCCTGCCCCTCCAACTGCATCTATATTGAAGCCGCGGATAACACCGCCGAACACCGCATCTCCTCTTCGGAGCGGTACGCCAAGGTCTATAACATCGATTACAACCGCTGCATCTTCTGCGGCTACTGCGTCGAAGCTTGCCCCACGGATGCCATCACTCACGGCCACGGTTTTGAGCTGGCCACTCTGAACGCCACAAATCTGATCATGCGCAAGGAAGACATGCTGGTGCCGGTAGGCGCGCTTGCAACCGATCCCAATAGCAATCGCCGCATTCCGTAGCCTACGTCCAGCTTTAGCTCGTTCGGTCCGATGAGTCTTTCCCGGCAAGCAGCGATGTTTATTTCGACTCCTATAGCTCTTCCTCGGATTCCGGTGCGAGCTGGCTCTATCTTTCTGGCGCATCGTTCGCATGAACGCCTCGAATCAAGACAATCAATGGGTGGCAGTAGGAATGACGGGCCGCGCACGCGCGCATGAATGCTAAGGTTTTAATTTACGGGGGTGCATGAAGTTCATGAAAGGCCACCGGTCCCGCCTGGCGGCGTCGCGGATTTCATTCTTAGTTTCAGGTTCGCTGCTGCCTGGGCTCTTCCTCACGTTTGTGCTCTGTGCTTTTGGCGCGCGGCCCGCGTGGGCCGTTGTCCATGCCTCGATCGTGGTCGATGCGCAAAGCGGGAAAGTGCTGTATGCCCAAAACGCGGACACACCTGCGCATCCCGCGTCGCTGACCAAGCTGATGACGCTCTACATCACGTTTGAGCAGCTGAAGAGCGGCAAGCTTACGCTCGACACGGAGCTGCACGTCTCTAGCCACGCCGCGGCGCAGCAGCCAACCAAGCTAGGGCTGCGTCCCGGCAGCCAGATCACGGTGCGCACAGCCATCCTTGGCATCGTGACCATCTCCGCCAACGATGCGGCGGTGGTTCTTGCCGAAAACATTGCGGGCAGCGAGCCTGGCTTTGTCCTTCTCATGAACCGCACGGCGCAAAAGCTTGGCATGACGCATACGCACTACTGCAATGCCTCCGGCTTGCCGAACGCCCGCCAATGGGTAACCGCCCGCGATATGTCCACGCTGGCCCTGGCGATTATTCACACCTTCCCCGGCGACTATCACTTCTTCAGCACGCGCAGCTTCAGCTTCCAGGGTCGTACGCTCTTGAGCGACGATCATCTGCTTCGTCTCTTTCCCGGAACCGATGGGCTCAAGACCGGCTACATTCACTCGTCCGGATTCAATCTTGTGACCTCCGTGGTCCGGAATCATCGCCGCCTCGTGGGCGTAGTCATGGGCGGGAAAACGGTGCGCGCGCGCGACCGCTTCATGATGGCGATGCTCACCCGCGCATTCTCAAGCCGTCCCACTCCGCTGCTTGAGGCGCGTTCGACGGAAAAATCCGTGAAGCCGGCGACCAAAATGCCTGCCCCAAAGCTTGTTGGCGAACAGTCGAAGAATGGGAACCTGAACTCGGCGGAGGCCCGCGAT
>JAKABE010000380.1 GCA_021801945.1 Acidobacteriota bacterium | reverse complement strand
GCTCGTTCTGCTCCATTCCAGTAGAACTGCGGTCGCGCACTTTCTGCGCCATGTATCGTTTTTTTGCGCAACCGCCGGAGACCGGCACGACGGATCCTCCACCCGGAATCAAGACGAGGAAGAAAGCCGCGTAGGGCTCGCGTTTTCCAAATTGGCAGATCGCGAGAACTCGATGGTCTCCGGTCCTACCGCGCCACCGGTCATCAGCATGCTCATCGCCTGCTCCATAGTGAGATTGGTTTCGGTCACGCGCGCCATGGGCAGAATCTGCAGGAAAGCCGATGTGGGATTGATGGCGTTGGGCAGGAGCACGGCAGCCAACGGCTCGCCGGTCTGACGGTCGACGAGCGTGCGGGTCAGGAAACCGATGCTCTTCTGTCCTAGAATCGGGAAGTCCACCAGCACCACGCGCTGGCTGCTCTCCTTCTTTGCCATCATCGTATCGAGCAGTTGCCGGACGGAGGTGTAGACCTTGGCGACAAACGGCAGCCGCTCCAGGATTGCCTCGAAGAGATGAAAGACCTGGCGCCCGATCACCAGCGAAGTCAGCCTTCCGGCCAGATAGAGCAGAATCAAGGTGAGCAGCACGGCCAGGGCCGACTGCGTCCAGGCGTTGCCCAGCCACACTGCTGGAAAAACAGAGGCAAACAGCCGCACCAGCGGCCGGCCAGCCTCCGCAAGCTTGTCCAGCAGAAAGCTGAAGATGAGCCAGGTGACAAACAGCGGACCCATGGTGAGGATGCCCGCCAGGATGTTGGCCTGCAAACTGCGGAGCGTATGGTTCACCACTCGTTTCAACGGCTCTCCTTTCTCGAAGCAATGACATGCCACTTTCGACCGGGTTACGGCCATGCTAGCATGCGCTTTAACCTGCGCGGGATGCTGCCGGTAACCACATGAGGGGCGAAGATTTGGCCTTCTCACGGCGGGCAAAATGGACTATAAATGGAGCTTGCATTTTATAGTGAAGAAGATGGCGGCTATGGACGAACGCGACAACATCGAAGTGAATGGGGAACGTCCCTCGCCGCATCAGACCGGGCCGCATCCACGGGCCGTGGGTTCGCCCCTGCCGCGCGGCTCGGTGCGCCGGCCTCTCCACGCTCCCCGAGAGACGGAAGGCCGACATCTCGCGCCGCCCCCGGGCCGCGCTCTGTCGAACCCTTCCTCCGTTCGTCCGCCCGCCTCCGCGCCGTCGCCTGAGAGCGACCAGCCCTCGAACGTGCAACGCGCCGTGAACGCGCTGCGCACTGTCCTTCCCTTCGTGCAAAGCGTACTGCCCCTGCTTGACGGCAAGATCGCCACTGCGGTCGCCAACGTGCTCACACAGCGTCCGCCGAGCCCCGCCCCCCATGTCAACCTCGCCCCACTCGAGGAGAGCGTGGCTGAACTGCAGATCCAGCAAGGGGAATTTCATCAGCAGTTGATCGAACAGAATACTTCGCTCAAGCGCGTGGAAGACCAACTGGAGATGGTGCGCGAGGCCACTGACCGTAACACATTGGAGCAGCAGGAGTTAATGGAAGATCTGCGTGCCGTAGGCAATAAGGTGAACTGGTTTGCCCTGGCAGCGCTGGCGCTCCTGCTTGCCTCGGTCATCCTGAACGTGGTCCTGTACCTTCACATCCAGCACGTGCTCCCCTGAGAAGGGCAGCGCAGGGGTTTCGAGCCGCCAAGCCAGAAGATTTTGAGATTACCTCGTCGTTTGGAATCGCGGTGGGGGCGTGCCAGTCGGGGGCTGTTTCGATTGGGTGAAACTATATTTCTTAATATCAAAACAACCTTCGCAGTTTCGGCTCACTTCTCACACCTTTGTGACGGGGAGTGTTGCCAGTCGTGTTTGCGTGCGGCTAGTATTCGCTTAGTTCAAAACTAAAGGGTAGATTTAATTCCAAACCCTGAGCGCAGTCCCACTATGCATGCAGTTGTCCCAACGATCCAAGAGCTTCACCAACGAGCGGCGCTGACCTATCCCAGCGCACGTGAATGGAGTGTCTCGTCATGGCATGGTATGCCTACTGCATCGGTGAAAAGCACGCCTTTCCGGAGCTGGCCCGTCATCGCAAACCCGTCCCGATGGTATCCATTCTGGGAGTGAGTGGAAACCAGGTTTTTCTTTATCCTGCAAGCGATCTAGCCGTTATCGTCAGCGAGCACAACCCGCGGGAAGCGTTGAATCAGAAGTCCGGCGTCGATCATGCGCGCGTGATTGCCGACTGTTTTCAGAATTCAACCGTTCTGCCCTTCCGCTTTGGCACGATCTTTAGCGACGACGAGTCGCTGCGCAAGTCCATCCGCTCGAACCAGCGCCAGTTCCTGGGTAACATCGAGAAACTGCGCGGAAAGGCGGAAATGCACCTGAAGATCTTTGTCGAAGGTTGCGCCGGGCGCGAAATGGACCGGACTTCCGCGAAGGATTGCGCCGGGCGCGCGTACCTGACCAACCTGCGCGAGAACGCGGTGCGCGCGCGCGAGCGCCAGACGCGCGCCCGCGCCGTCAGTTTCCAGATGCACCGCCTGTTCCTGCCGCTCGACGAGGAAGTGAGCTGCCGGCTGACGGAAAACGGCAAGATGGTGCTGGACGTCGCCCACCTGATCGATCGCAAGTGCGTGGAGAGGTACCAGAATAAGTTCGCCACCACCAGCGCGACCATGCGCGACTGCCACATGCAGCTCTCCGGCCCCTGGCCACCCTACCACTTTGTGCACACGCTCACGCGTTCGAGCCATCCGCAAGCGCACCCGGCTCCGGCTGCTGTGGCATCGCCGCCTGCGGTGTCTGCAACGCCCGTGCTTGGAACGGCGCCGCTGATGGCGTAGCTGAGACTGCCCATGGCCTGGACTGCAGAAAGCCCCACCAGTTGGTGGGGCTTTCTGCTGGACAAAAGGAGGCACGACGGGATGAACGATTTCCGAGGGGAAATTCTCTAAAAGATTGCCTTTGC
Organism: Acidobacteriota bacterium; assembly: GCA_021801945.1. The sequence goes on along the minus strand of JAKABE010000380.1, from coordinate 879 downwards.
CGATCACCGTTCGCGCTTCCGCCGGGAGAGACAAGCTTTATGGGCGGGCCACGCTGGTTCACCGACAATCAACGACTTCTCAGCACGCATGCGGTTTGAGAGAATCGAAGCCTGACGAATCTCCATTCGGACATGAGGCCATTCATGAGCAGCATTTTGGCGCGAAGAAAACCTCTGCTGTCTTCGGCCGGAGCAACGGCCGCGGCGGCAATTGCTACCAGCCCGCATCCGATTTCGGAGGTGCGCGCATTCCAAGCCGGCGCCGCCGGTTCGGAGAACTCGTATGTCGTTCTTCAAGTGCGAACCGAATCCGGCTTGACCGGATACGGCGAATGTAATTCAGTTTCCTCGGCCGACCTGAAGGCGACCAATGCGGCCGTTGCCGGGCGGGCTGCATCGTCCTACCGAGTGTTGGATGGACTGGTGCCGGCTTGCGTGCGCGGAGGCCTGAACATTGCTTTGCTCGACATCCTGGGGAAAGCGACGATGGCCCCGATCTACCGGGTGCTCGGTGGTCCCACACGCTACAAGGCGCGCGCCATCACGCGGCTCCCGGGTGCCTCCGATGACGAACTGCGGAGCGGTCTTCAGGAGCAACTCGCCGCTGGGTTTCGTGCCTTTTTGATTCCGATCCCGGTTCCGACGGCCCGCAATCAAGGCGGCGAGTTCATTCGCCTTGCTACGTCGCGCCTGCGCGCGATGCGCGCCGCAGCTCCAAACGCGGATTTCGCCTTTGAAGCCCATTCCGAGCTTACCCCTGGCGACGCAGCCAGCCTTGCGGCGGCGATTGAAAGCATGCATCCGCTTTGGCTGGATGAACCTTGCTCCATCACCAATTTAGAGACGATTCGTAAGATCGCGGATAAAACGGTGGTTCCG
>JAKABE010000379.1:1552-3824 GCA_021801945.1 Acidobacteriota bacterium | reverse complement strand
CATTCCAGGTTGAATCTGTGGAAGATGGAGTAGAGGATGCGGTCCACGGACTGCACGTTGACGAAGCAGACCATGGGGCGGATGCGGCGTCGGACTTCGACAAAGCAGCGTTCGATGATGTTGGTGGTGCGCAGCTTGCGCCAGAGATGCTGGGGAAATGCGAAGAAGGCCAGCAGTTCGGGCAGATCGCGCTCCAACTGCCGCACGATGGTGGAGTAATCGGCTCGCCAGCGGCGGCAGAAAGCGCGCGCGGCAGCCTCGGCCTTGGCGGCGGCCTTTGGCCAGGTAGATCCGCTGCGCGTCCGCTTTCACTTCGTAGTGGTCGCGCCTGCGGACCTTCTCCAGGATATTGCGCATCTTGTGCACCCAGCAGCGTTGATGCGCCGCGCGTGGATAGACGGTCTGGATGGCGGCGGCCAGGCCGGGGCAGCCGTCGGTGACGATCAACAACAGCTTGTCTCCCTTCAGGCCGCACCGGTAGAGATCGTTCAACAGCGCTTCCCAGTGGGCCTGGCTCTCGCCCCTGGCGCGCAGAAAGCCGAGCAGTTGCCGGGCGCCGTCCCGACGCACGCCGTAGGCCACCAGCATCTGCACCGACTGCCGCCCAGCGGGCCGGCGAACTTTCAACGCCACTCCGTCCAGAAACAGGTAGGCCCATTCGTCCATCAGCGGCGCCTGATGAAACTGCCGGACGGCTGCGTCCAGATCGCGGGTCAGGTTGGAGACCGTCTGCGCGCTGACTTGCTCGCCGGTCAGCGTGGCCACCACCCGGCCCACCTGGCGGGTCGAGATGCCGCGCAAGAATGCCTCGCGAATCAGCAGCGCCACTTCCGGCGCCCGCCGCTGAAACTTCTCCAGCCCGGCGGGAAGAAAACTCCTGCCGCGGGTGCGCGCAATCTTCAGCCGGAGGGTGCCGAAGCGAGTCACAAAGTCCCGCTCGTAATAGCCGTTGCGATACCTGCCAGCCGGGCGCGCGCCGCGTTCGTACGACTCGCAGCCCATGTACAGGTTGCGCATCCGCTCCGACTCGGACTCGAACAACTGCTTCCAGGCCAAACGGGTCTTCTGCTCCAAATCCCCCCAGAAGCTGTCCTTCAGATCGCTGAGAAAATGTTCGAAATGCTCGTCAATCGAGGTAATCTTCGCCATGGGTGTAAGTCTCCTTTTTAGGAATCGGCTTTCGCTCGTCAGGCCAAAGCCAACTTACACCCTCTCGCCTTTTACACAATTGAATTTACGTCACCCAGATGATCTGCAGATTCGATAGTTCTTTGTATCCTAAGAAATCGGGTGCGAGACGCTAATGCAGATCCGATTTGCCCACCCGCTGAACACTCATGGCGGGCATTTCACAATTCTCATCCAGCGCGACTCTGGATGCTCCGCTGACGGAGAGCCGCCAGACATGATTTCCAAAGTCCCTGACAATCCTGACGCACCCACGCTCATGGCGCTTGCCGACTCCTACGGCTACAAGCTCGGTCACCCTGTCAGTTACTTCAGGGGCGCTTACGGCATGGTGCTGCTGCGCGAGCAGATCCTCGGCCCGGAACGTTTTGACTGGGCCTTCCGCAAGTACATCCGCGACTGGGCCTACTAGCATCCTTCCCCGTCCGATTTCTTCCGCGAGATGCAGAATTGAAGGCGGAGAAAACCTTAGGGAAGGTCTGCGCAGGTAGCTGATTTATTGGTTTCCGAGCATTGCGGGGAGTTCTCTGCGGTTTTTGGGCAGGATTTGCTCAAAACGGAGGGATCTGCGGATCGTTTTTGGGTGCCTGGGTGGTCTTTTCTCGGCCCCCCAGACACACTACGCCCCGAGCGGGGCCAGCCGTTTGCGGTGTTGGTAGAGATTCACCAGTGCGAAGGCGGCCAGCAGCCACTCGTGATTTTTCTTCAGGCCGCGATAGCGCACCTTTGTAAATCCAAACACCCGCTTCAGGATGCGGAAGGGCCACTCCACCTTTGACCGCACCCGCGCCTTGGTGCGGTTCTTTCTTCTCTGCTTTTCGTCCACGCCGCCCCGGTATCGGGTGCGCCGCGAGGTCATATCCTGCACATGCGGAGCCGCCTCGCGAATCACCGCGCCCTGCCCCTGATAGTCGCCGTCGCCCCACACCTTACGCTCTTCGCCGTGCAGCAAGTCAGGCAGCATATGCACGTCGGAGACAGACGCCGCCGAAGTGCAGACCGAGTGCACGATCACTTCCTTCGAGTCCACACCGATGTGCGCCTTCATGCCGAAATGCCACTGGTTGCCCTTGCGCGTCTGGTG
>JAKABE010000379.1:0-1542 GCA_021801945.1 Acidobacteriota bacterium | reverse complement strand
GGGCGCGGCGATGATCGTCGCATCCACGATCGTACCCGTCGAGATACGCAGACCCCGGCCCGCCAGATAGGCATCGTCCATCATGCTGGCGCACGTCCGCGGCGCTTGGGACCGCAAGGCTTCGCTACTCGAACGCTTCGATCCCGGCAGAGATGCCACGAACCATCCTGCTTGGCAGGCCGCGCCTGGAACGATGATCGAGCGATAGACTAGTAGATGTGACGGAGAAAGGACAAGGAACGCCGTGAACGCTGCCACGCTGCAGATGCTGGACACCCAGATTCACAAGCATAATACGCTGCCTCCGGAAGCCATCCTGAAAACGGAGCTGCTACGGCGCGGCATCGCCTTCGCTCCAGAGGCACTGGTTCCACCTTCCGATGCGCAGGAGCATCAGCTTAAGTCGTATTTCATCTTCTCCTTCAACATGGTCAAGCTGTCGGAGTTGGACGGGACCGCGCGGTGGAAAGCGCCGGAGGAGGTGGCCCTGACGGGCGGCCCGTACAACCTGCGCCGCACCATTGTCTCGGTTCGCTTAAACCCCGCCTCCCCGTACAAGGTGCTTCTGCATCAGGGCGAACGCTGGCTGACGGCAGAAGGGGAGCTGCTGGCTCGCGTGCAACTGCCCGCCAAGCCCGCTCACTACAACTGCAAATTGCCTGACGGCAAGTCCGCCGGCGAGCTTGCACCCACCATCGAATGGGGTTACCTCATCTATCTCACCATCTTCCGCATCTGCCAGTACTTTGGGGAGAAGGAAGAGTGCCAGTTCTGCGACATTAATCACAACTATCGCGAACAAATCGCGGCTGGCCGTCCTTACACGGGCGTCAAGAAAGTGGAAGACATCCTGGCCGCTCTGGAGCACATCGCCAGCTCTGACAGTCCAACAAAGGCCTATACCCTCACAGGAGGGAGCATCACCTCCAAACTTGAGGGCAAGAGCGAAGTCGAGTTTTACACGCAATATGTTGAGGCCATTGAGAGCCGCTTCCCGGGCCGCTGGATCGCTAAAGTCGTTACCCAGGCCTGGCCCAAGGCTGACGTCCAGCGGCTAAAGGATGCGGGAGCCACGATCTACCACCCGAACTATGAGGTTTGGGATCCGCGTCTCTTCGAACTGATTTCTCCCGGCAAGAATCGCTATATCGGCCGCGACGAGTGGATCAAACGTGTTGTCGATGCGGCCGATATCTTCGGACCGTCACGCGTGATCCCGAACTTTGTCGGCGGCGTAGAGATGGCAAAGCCCTATGGCTTTACCAACGTCGAGCAGGCCGTAGAGTCCACCCGTCAGGGTCTTGACTTCTTTATGAGCAAAGGAGTGGTGCCACGCTTCACCACCTGGTGCCCGGAACCCACCACCAAGCTGGGCAACGCCAATCCAGAGGGCGCTCCGCTGGAGTTCCATCTCCGGCTGCTGGAGGTTTATCGAGACACTTTGGCCAGCCACCACCTGCCACCTCCGCCGGGCTATGGCGCTCCTGGCCCCGGCAGGGCGGTCTTCTCCGTAAGCCCGTTTATGGATGTGCTCCCTCCCGC
>JAKABE010000378.1 GCA_021801945.1 Acidobacteriota bacterium | reverse complement strand
GTATCGTGGCTATCCGATCGAAGTGTTGGCGGAACACTGCACCTTCCTTGAAGTCGCCTTTCTGCTCCTCTTTGGCGAGCTGCCCAATGCCACCGAGCTGAAGAACTGGGTCAATGAGATCACCCACCACACCATGCTTCACGAGACAACGAGGAAGTTCATGGAAGGCTACCGCTACGATGCCCATCCCATGCCCATGCTGGTGAGCGCGGTAGCGGCCCTGTCCACGCTTTATCCGAATGCTAACAAGGTTCACGATCCGGCCAGCCGCTTGCGCCAGATCAAGCGGCTGATTGCCAAGATGCCGACCATGGCCGCCATGACCTATCGCCACAGCGTGGGATTTCCTTATGTCTACCCCGACAACGACCTGAGCTATACCGAAAACTTCATGAACATGTTGTGGAAGATGGTGGAACCCAAGTATGCTGCCAATCCGGTACTGGCCCGCGCTCTGGACATCCTCTTTATCCTTCACGCCGATCATGAACAGAACTGCAGCACCAATGCGATGCGTTCGGTGGGTAGTTCTTTAAGCGATCCGTACCTGGGTGTCGCTGCCGCCATCTCAGCGTTATCGGGCCCGCTGCACGGCGGCGCCAATGAGCAGGTGCTGAAGATGCTCGCCGAGATCGGCTCCAAGGAGAACGTGCCGGCCTATATCAAGAAGGTGAAAGACGGGCACGAGAAGCTGATGGGCTTCGGGCACCGCGTGTACAAGAACTTCGATCCCCGCGCCAAAATCATCAAATGGACGGCCGAGCAGGTGTTCCAAGTCACTGGCCGGAATCCGATGATCGATATTGCGTTGGAGTTGGAACGGATTGCGCTTGAGGATGAGTATTTCATCACGCGCAAACTCTATCCCAATGTGGATTTCTACTCAGGCATCATCTACCAGGCCATGGGCTTTAGCCCCGCGATGTTCACCCCCCTCTTTGCCATTCCGCGCACCGCGGGGTGGTTGGCGCAGTGGCAGGAACTGGTCGAGGACCCCGAGCAGAAGATCGCCCGCCCGCGTCAGATCTACACCGGCTCCCGTCAGCGCAAATTCGTTCCTATGGAGGACCGCCAGCCCACCGCCGCGCTGAAGGCTTAACTTCGTGCACGCCGGTTCCCTGGTGGCCGCTCGTGCCAGCGGGACTGCGCAAAAGATTGCGGGCGGGAAGGGATCATTGCGATGCATAAGAAGGTCACTGTTGTGGGTTCCGGCAATGTGGGGGCAACGACGGCGCATTGGATTGCGGCCAAGGGCCTCGCGGACATTGTGTTGCTGGATGTGATTGAAGGCGTGCCAGAGGGCAAGGGGCTTGACCTGCTGGAGGCCATGCCGATCGCGGGAAAAGATATTGAGATCAAGGGTACAGAGAATTATGCGGACACGGCTGACTCTGACATCGTGGTCATCACTGCGGGAGTGGCGCGCAAGCCGGGGATGAGCCGCGACGATTTGCTCAATATCAATCTGAAGATCATGCGGGATGTAACCGCCGAAGTGGTGAAGCACTCGCCGCAGAGCATTTTGGTGATCGTTTCCAATCCGCTCGACGCCATGGCCTACGCGGCGTACAAGGTCAGCGGGTTCCCGCGCCATCGCGTCATCGGCATGGCAGGTGTGCTCGATACCGCCCGCTTCAGGACGTTTATCGCGAAGGAGCTACAGGTGAGCGTCTCCGACGTGACAGCGTTCGTACTGGGCGGACACGGGGACACGATGGTTCCATTGCCGCGCTACTCCTCGGTGGGCGGCATTCCAATTACGGAACTGCTTGATGCCGACACCATCGCCCGCATGGTGGAACGTACGCGCGGAGGCGGCGGTGAGATCGTAAAGTATCTCAAGACCGGCAGCGCCTTCTACGCACCCGGCGCCGCCGTCACTGAGATGGTCGAGTCGATCCTCGAGGGAAGGAATAGGATCCTGCCCTGCGCCGCCTGTCTGGAAGGCGAATATGGCATTCACGGATTGTTCATGGGCGTGCCGTGCAAGCTGGGCGAGCGCGGCATTGAACAGGTCTTCGAAATTAAGCTTTCGGAGCAGGAGAGGGCCGAGTTCAACAAGAGCGCCGAAGCCGTCAACGCCCTAGCGAAACAGGTGGAGGCCACCCTCGCCCAAGCCGCGGTGAGCTGATGTGCGCCGGCGTGCGGCGGCTTACATCCGATTCAAGTGGCGGAAGCCGTCGGTCCCTACGAGCATCAGCGAGAAGAGCAGGAAGTTATAGCAGGCGTGAACCATGACACTGGCTGCCAGCGAGCGTGTCCAGAGCCTGATGCCGCACAAGACCAGGCTGACGCCCACCAGAAGCAGAAATGGGCCGACAGAATAGCCGGTCTGCGCGCCGTGCAACCAGGCAAACGGAAGGCTCGTGGCGATGGAGGCGACGACCATGGCGGCAAGTGACCATTGCGGATGACCGCTTTCGTCCAGCGGCCTCCTACTTTCGCTAGAGGTTCTCTCTGCAAACCAATCGTAGGCGGTACACAGCGCGGGCAGCAGAAAACCGCGGAAAAACATCTCCTCGAAAAACGGCGCCAAGGTGATTCCGAAGGCGAAGAGCAACCACGCGGCTCCGGGCATGCGAAAGATCTTTTCGATGGGCGTGTTAACTGGACCTGGCATCACCGCGCTGTTCAGCAAGGCAATCAAGAAGCAGATAAAGGCCGCCGCCGCAAGACGTTTGCGCAGGCGCAGCGCGGTCGCGCCGTTCCATTGCATTCCCGCCATCAGGCTCTTGTGCCAAAACAGTGGAAAGATGAGCAGGGCGAGCACGAAGGTGAACAGATAGAGCACCGCCTCCACACCCAGCGTGTAATGAATCTCTCCCATGGCCTGCTGCATGGTGGAGACTCCGTAAAGGTGGAATTGGAGGGCGACTCGCAGCAGGATGGCGGCGCATAGAAGCCCGATGAGCCCGAGCAGGAGCAGCAGGCAAAGATGGCCAAAGTTGGGAATGCGTGCAGTCGGCTGCGGCTGAGGTTCTTCCCACGACTCGAAGAGCGGGCGTTCGGCGTCCGGCGGCGTACCTTCAGGCTGCACCGGTTCTGATGTCACAGGTTCATGGGGCAACGAAGCGATTGCATGCAGCGTCTCTTGGGTTGCTCCGGCTTCCCCAGGCGGCGCCCCCGTTGAGGCGGCGGACGCTTCTGAGCCGCCTTCTGGCCGCTCGACCGGCCAATCTTGTGACAGGCGCGGCTCGTTCTCGGGAAGTTCAGCATTCATGAGAGCTCCGCTTTCTTCTTTCGCTGGGTTGTGGATGCTGGTGCTTGTTTTTGGGCGACGTGCTTGCTTTTCACGCGTCGCGGAGCCGCCCCATCCGCTTCGCTTCGAGCCGAACCGGATTTGCCCTTCCCCTGATCCGCTTCGGCAGGACCCGACGAGGGCTCGCAATCGAGTTCAGCCTCCTGAAGACGGCCATTGCTGGAAGTGTAGTAACGCTTAAGAAAGAGGCCGGTATAGGAACCGGGCGTGGCGGCAATCCTGGCTGGGCGGCCTTCGCCCACCACACGGCCACCCTCCTCGCCGCCCTCGGGCCCGAGATCGAGGACCCAATCGGCGTTGCGGATCACGTCCAGATTGTGCTCGATGATGATCACCGAGTTGCCCAGATCCACCAGACGGTGCAACACCTCGAGCAGCTTGCGCACATCGTCGAAGTGCAGGCCCGTGGTGGGCTCGTCGAGAAGGTAGAGCGTGCGGCCGGTCTGGCGCTTGGAGAGCTCGCGGGCCAGCTTCATGCGCTGCGCCTCGCCTCCGGAAAGGGTGACGGCGCTTTGGCCAAGGTGAACGTAGCCCAGGCCGACATCCACCAGGGTTTGCAGCTTCT
>JAKABE010000377.1 GCA_021801945.1 Acidobacteriota bacterium | reverse complement strand
GTCCCATCAGCGCGTTCGGCTCATCCTCGGCAATGAGAACCTTGACGTTGTTCTCCATAACGGCTTTCCGTTTACTCTATTTGATTCTGCAGCCTCTCGTATTAGCTTACCCTTTCTGATTGCGGCTGCACTCCTGCTGCGCCATTTGTCCCGGGTTCAGGTCTCTGGTATCAGGATAGTAAACGTGACATTTCGGCTGTGCTACCAAAGCTTCGGCAGCATGCAATCGTTAAAGGACGGCATGTGCGCATCGGCTGCTCACATTGATTCCGCCATGAAGCGCTACCTTGCGCGACCCTTTCCGGGCACGGGCATGGCTTTTACGGCCTATACTTTCCTTTACCAATTTTTGCAAGGGAGCCCCCGGATGACTTCGCCTGCCGTCGCTTTCGCCCACCAGAATTATCCCCGTTTCCTCGATGATCTGAAGGCCCTGTTGCGTATTCCTTCGATCTCCACACTGCCTGAACACAAGGACGATTGCCGCAGAACCGCCGCAACGCTGGCCGCGGAACTCAAGCGCATCGGCATGGAAAACGCCCGGCTCATCGAGACGGAGGGCCATCCGCTGGTCTACGCCGACTGGCTGCATGCCACAGGCAAGCCCACGGCGCTGCTCTACGCTCATTACGACGTGCAGCCTCCCGATCCACTGGACGAGTGGCTTTCGCCGCCTTTCGAGCCTGCGGAGCGCGACGGCAATATCTATGCCCGTGGCGCGGTGGACGATAAGGGGCAGCTCGTTGCCCAACTCAAGGCGCTGGAGTCAATACTGGCCGCTTCCGGCGCGCTGCCGGTAAATGTTCGCGTTCTTTTTGAAGGCGAAGAGGAGGTTGGAGGGGAGGGAATCGCGCACTTTGTTGCATCCAATCCGCCTGAACTGAAGGCCGACTTTGCGCTCGTGTCCGACACGGAGCTGTTTGCTCCCGGTCTGCCCACTTTGTGCGTTGGCCTGCGCGGCATGATCTACACCGAGATTGAAGCGCGCGGCGCCCGCAGCGATCTGCACTCCGGCATGTACGGCGGCGCCGCTCCAAACCCATTCATCGCCCTGGCGCAGATTCTGGCTCGCCTCAAGGACGAGGATGGCCGTATTCTCATCCCCGGCTTTTACGACGGCATCATTCCCCCCAGCCCGGAGGAGCTTGCCGCCTGGTGCAGCCTTCCCTTCGACGAGGAGCAATACCGGATCACCGAGGTGGGTTCGCGGCAATTGGTCGGAGAGCCCGGCTACAGCGTGCTGGAGCGCACCTGGGCGCGCCCGACGCTTGACGTCCACGGCATGCCGGGTGGTTTCACCGGCGAGGGCGCCAAGACGGTGATCCCGGCCCGGGCCGCGGCCAAGGTCTCCATGCGGCTGGTGCCGGGAATGACGACGGCCAAAGCTTTTGATTTGTATAAGGATTACGTCGCGCAGATTGCGCCGCTCGGCGTGGAGGTGACCGTTCGTCTGATCCACTCCGGCGAGCCTTGCCTGATTCCCGTCGATAATCCCTACGTCCAGGCGGCCACCTCCGCGTTGCGCGAAGTTTGGGGGCGGGAGACGGTCTTTATCCGTTCCGGAGGTTCAATTCCCATCGTGGGCGACTTTGCGCGCTATCTGGGTATTCCCAGCGTAATGATGGGCTTCGGACTGCCCGACGATAACCTGCACGCCCCCAACGAGAAATTTCATCTGAAGAACTTCGCGATGGGTATTGACTCACTCATTCGCTTCCTGGACGAGGCGGGGCGGTGAATTTGCCGCGTGGCGGCCCGGAGCCCGACGCCGCAGGCTTCGTCCTGGCTGGCGGCCAATCCAGCCGTATGGGCGAGGACAAGGCGACGGCGCCCTTTGCCGGACAGAACCTGGTAGAGCGGGCTCTCGGCATTCTGCGCGAAGCCGGCCTGCCGGCCGCCGTCGCCGGAGCCCGGTCGTCTCTTGTAGTTTCCGGGCAGGTTATTGCGGATCGCGAGCCGGGTTTGGGGCCTCTGAGCGGCATCTGCGCCGCCCTGGCCTCTAGCCCCGCGCCTTGGGCGGTCTTCCTGCCCGTTGATCTGCCTCTTCTGCCCGCCGCGCTCGTGGCCTACCTGCTCGTGCGCGCGCGGATCACGAGGAGGGTAGTGACCGTCCCATCGGTGGGCGGGTTTGCAGAGACGTTTCCGGTGGTGCTGCACCGGGCCGTATTGCCAGCGCTCGAAGCCGAGCTCAAATCCGGGCATCGCGGGTGCTTTTCTGCTTGCGAGGCTGCCGCGGCCAGCCTCGGTGAGGCCGTGGCCGTGGTTCCCGCCGAGTTGCTGGCGCAATCAGGCACAGCGGCGCATCCGGATGCCTTGCCTGCCGTCTGTTGGTTTCTCAACGTGAACAGCCGGGCGGATCTGCGGCGGGCCGAGGCGTGCTTGCGGGGGCATTTCGCGTAAGCTGATCTCAGGAAGATGTCGGATTCGCCAATCAATCCGGAACTGCCTGAGGCGCCCATACCGGCGCCCTCGGGAGGCGCCGCCCAGGCCGCTTCGTCAGCGGCTCAGGTCACAGAACCCGCGGAGCCCATTATCAAGTTCGACAACGTCTCCATCTCGTTCGGCGGCCGGCCCGTTCTGGAAAATGTCAGCTTCTCGGTGGATCGCGGCCGGACGCTCTGCATTCTGGGCCGAAGCGGCGTAGGCAAGTCGGTCACCCTCCGTATTCTCATGGGTTTTCTCAAGCCGGATGCCGGCTCTGTCCGGGTAAACGGCGAGGAGATCACCGATCTCGATGAAGAAGGCATGCAGCCCATTCGCAAGCGCATCACGATGGTCTTTCAGAACGGGGCTCTTTTCGATTCGCTGAGCGTGCGCGAGAACGTTGCTTTTCCACTGCGCGAGCGCGGAGGACTGGACGAGGATCAGGTGGACCAGATCGTCGACAGGCTCATCAGCATGGTGGGAGCCGAGGATGTGCCCGATGCCTTGCCGGCCAGCCTCTCCACCGGGCGCAAGCGCGCCGTGGCCATCGCGCGCGCCCTGGCCGCGCAGCCTGAGGTCGTACTCTACGATGAACCGACGACGATGGTCGATCCCATCATCGCGCGCCGCCTGGGCGATTTGATTCAGCGCCTCAAGCGCCAGTTGGGGTTCACCAGCATCGTAGTTACGCACGACATGCGCTTCGCCGCGCGCCTTGCCGATACAGTCCTCTTTCTCCATCAAGGCCGCGCCCAGTACTTCGGTCCCCTGCAGGGCTTCCTGTTGTCGCCTGATCCTCACATCCAAAAGTTCCTGACCCTCGATGCCTATCTGGTGCCATCGGAGTAGATGACCGGCCTTGAAGGCCGGGGCGGGCAGGAGCGCACGGCAGGACTGCCGATGAAGGCCGCTGCTTCTTGGGTCGCCGCTCCGCTCATCGGCATGCTTGCGCCATCACTCTTCTTGTGCGGATGGCAAGCGTTCGAACCATACCACGGCCATTGAGCTGGTTCTTCAAGATTGTCGAAAGTAATGCTCGGCGGCCTTCCGGTAATCGTCCAACGATTACTCAAATCCAGTCATTACCACGAAAGTGTGATGGGATTTACTTGCCCTTTTCCAACCGTTAGAGCAATGCTGAACTATCTGCACTTCTGGGGTGCTGTGAAACTCAGGCAAAGCTTCTGGAATTCTCGTGAGCCATAACGTAAGGGTTCGTAGCTTTGAGAGGTGACTTGGCTCGAATCCGTCATGGCCAGCGGAAGGAGTAACACGGGTAACGCAGTTGTTGTGTGGTCTTCATTCATTTAGTTGATCCCTGTTATGGGTGCAAGAGTGAGCGCTTTTGCTTGCCAAGGATGATAAGCCTCCTTCCATCGAGGTCGAGTAATGCGCGACGAAATCCGCGTTAGGGA
>JAKABE010000376.1 GCA_021801945.1 Acidobacteriota bacterium | reverse complement strand
GGTCTTCCGGTTCCCCGCATCACGCTCTTTCTCTTCGGCGGCGTTTCGGAGCTTGAGTCCGAACCTACGCGGGCCTCGACGGAGTTCTGGATCGCGGTCGTTGGCCCGGTGACGAGCTTTGCTCTGGCGGCATTCTTCTGGGAGATTGAGCCGTTCTTCACGCCTGGACGGCCACTGTTCGCGTTAGCCGAGTACATGGCCCTGCTGAATCTGGTTCTTGCCATCTTCAATCTTATTCCCGGATTTCCACTGGACGGGGGGCGTGTCTTTCGCGCCCTGGTGTGGAAGATGACGGGCAACTACCATCGCGCCACCATCACTGCCGGCCTTTCCGGACGCTTCTTCGGTTTTGCTCTGATCCTGCTGGGGGTATGGAGAGCTTTGACCGGCGATCTGGGAGGCGGGATCTGGATTGCATTTATTGGATGGTTTCTGGAGAGCGCGGCAAGCAGCCAGTTACAGCAGGAATCGGTGAAGCACCTGCTTGGCGACCATAAAGTGTCGGACGCCATGCGGCGTGACTTTCTGCGGGTTCCCTCCAGCGTGTCCCTGGAAGAACTCGTGGAGCGGAATCTTCTGCCTCTGGGAGCCCGCTGCGCCGTCGTTACTCAGTTCGATCGTCCCATTGGCATGGTAACCATGTCTGCCATACGTACCGTGCTGCGCGAAGCCTGGTCATCCACTCCGGCCTCCCAGATCACGATCCCCTTGCAAAAATTAACCACTACAGAACCGAATACCATCCTCTGGTCCGCGCTCGAAAAGATGGGCCGTGACGGCGTAAACCAGCTTCCGGTTGTGGAAAAGAACGAAATTGTGGGGATACTTTCGCGCGAAGACATCCTTCACTACCTCAGTGCGCTGAAGGCCCTCGCAGGCTGAAAGAACGAAGGCTCACTTTGTCTCAGGAGAAAGGAGAATACCTATGACGACTCCGAACCGCAGACTTCCCTACTGGCTTATTGGCTTGATTGCAGGCGTGCTCGTCCTTGGCGGGATGCTACGTGCCGGTATGATCCGCATGCCCGGATATCCCGTGCTGGCCGAACCCCAGGTCCATGTGCAGATGGCGCCGCCGGCGTCCCCCATGAGTCTTGGCGATTTCAAAAATGGTTTTTCCTCGGTCATCGATCCTGCTTTGCCCGCAGTGGTGAATATCTCCTCCACCAAGGTGATACGGACGCAGAACGTGCCGAATCCATTTTTCTCGGACCCGTTCTTCCGTCAGTTCTTCGGCGACCAGTTTGGCCAGCAACAGCCGCAAACGCAGCGTGAGCAAAGTCTGGGCTCGGGCGTGATCGTCAACCCGAACGGCTTTATCCTGACCAACAATCACGTGGTGGCGGGCGCATCGGAGATAGAGGTTTACACGCCGGACCGGAAGAAATACAAGGCAAAGGTCATCGGCACCGATTCCCGAACCGACATCGCGGTGCTTAAGATCGACGCTACCGGACTGCCCACGCTTGCTCTCGGCGATTCCTCCAAGCTCAAGGTGGGAGATATTGTCTTCGCCATCGGCGATCCCTTCGGCATCGGCGAAACTGCCACGATGGGCATTGTGAGCGCCACTGGCCGCGCGCTGGGCGGCTCCATCGAGCACTACGAAAACTTCATTCAGACCGACGCCGCGATCAACCCCGGCAACTCCGGCGGCGCCATGATCGATCTGCATGGGAACCTGGTGGGCATTAATACCGCCATCATCTCCGGCGGCGGCGGCAATGAAGGCATTGGTTTCGCCATCCCGGTCAACATGGCGCGCAACATCATGAATCAGATTGTGGAGCACGGCAAGGTCGTCCGCGGCTATCTGGGAGTGACGATTCAAGACGTCGATCCCAGCATGGCCAAGGCCTTCGGGCTTAGCCAGGGCGGCGGAGCATTGGTCTCCGATGTCAGCCCCGACAGCCCCGCATCCAAAGCGGGACTGCAACGAGGCGACGTTATCCTTAAGCTCAACGGCAGCGCGGTCTCTGGCCGGAACGATCTGAGTGTGCGCATTGCCGAGATGGCGCCTGGCTCGGTGGCTCACCTGCAGATTTACCGCAACGGAAAGACGCAGGATGTGAATGTCACTCTCGGCGAGTTCCCGACCAAGGGAGCGGCCGGCCAACCCACAACCGGCGGAGGCGGCGCCGCGATCGGTCTCCACGTACAGAATCTGACCTCTGACTTGGCGCAGCAGCTTGGCCTCCCGTCCAGCACCACCGGCGTTGTAGTCACCAGCGTGGATCCCGCCAGCGCGGCGGACGAAGCGGGCATCCAGCGCGGCGACGTGATTCAGGAGGTCAACCGCAAGCCTGTACGTAATTTGGAGCAGTATCACGCGGCGCTCGCGGCGGCCGGCAATCAGCCTGTCCTGCTGCTCGTGAATCGCGGCGGAACGACGCTCTTTGTGGTGATCGAACCGCAAGGATAGCGCTGAAAAGCGATCCTCAACTCACCCGGCCGCGCCTTCAAGGTTGCGGCCGGGTAAGTTTTGAGCGGCGCTGAGATCAGAGCGATGGAGCGATAGATGGTGGTGTGGATGGCGGCGGGTTGTGCTCCGCCCACCGTGACGGCGCCTTTCCCATGATCAGCAGCAGGCGGCCGCCGGCGGCGACTTCGCTGTGGCGGAGCCAGGCGCGGTTGAGCGGCTTGCCGTTGAGCGTGGCGGCGGTGACGTAAATGTCCTGGGGCGAGAGGTTGCGGGCCTCGATGACGAAGTCTCTGCCACCAGAGAGGTGCAGCGTAGTTTGAGGATAGGCGGGGCTGCCGATGAGGTAGACAGGCTGGCCGGCGTTGGGAAAGATTCCCATCTGTCCAAAGGCGTACCAGGAGGACATGGCGCCGGAATCGTCGTTGCCGGGCAAGCCATCGCGTCCGGCGTGATAACTGCGGGCAATAATTTCGCGGACGTGCTCGTCGGTTTTATCGGGGCGGCCGGCCCAGATGTAGAGGTAAGGCGTAAGAAAGCCCGGTTCGTTGCCGACGTCATAACGGCCGGCGACGGCGAAGAACGCATCGAGGCGGTTGACGAAGGTTCGTGGGCCTCCCATCGCGGCGATCAACGCGGCAACGTCCTGCGGCGCAAAGAAGGAGTAGGTCCAGGAATTGCCTTCATAGAAGGTGTCGCCGCCCCAGGTGCAGCTTTCCATTGCCGTAAACGGCGTGAGCCAGCTTCCGTCGCGATGACGCGGGCGAATAAAGCCCTTGAAGCCACCATCGGAAAAGCTCGCGTCCCAAAGGTTCTTCCAGTTGCCCGAGCGGGCAAGATACTTCTCGTAGTCCGCGGTCTTACCCAGGCCCTTGGCGAGCAGGGCAATCTCAAAATCGTCGGCGGCATACTCCATAGAAACAGAACCGGAACGGTCGGAGCCTTCGACGGAAACATAGCCCAGCTTGTGCCAATCTTCGAGGCCGCCGCGGCCCTCCTTGAAGTGGTCGGCAGGCGGAACTTCGGCATCGTGGACTTCAGCGGCATAAGCAGTGGGCCAATCGATGCCTTTGAGGCCTTTTACATAGGCATCGGTGATGAGGAACTCAGCGTTGCTGCCGCCCTGGGTGCGGCCGTTGTAGTTGCCGCTGCGGGCGTCAGGAAGCCAACCGTCGTGGCGATAGATATCGACGAGCGAGCGGACGATTCCGGTTTCGCGCTCAGGAGCGATAAGCGTAAGCAGCGGGCCGGAAGTGCGGAAGATGTCCCAGATGGCGTAGTAGTCGTCGTAGTAAGGTTCGTTGGACTTCCACAGTGGGTTCTCGCCGGTGCGGTCGGTGGGCATGAGCATGGTGTGATAAAGTGCGGTGTAAAAGATCTGCGCCTGCTCATCCGTTTCGCCCTTAAGCTCAATGTTGCCCAGCGCCTTGTTCCACGCGGCGACGGCGGCGGCGTGG
>JAKABE010000375.1 GCA_021801945.1 Acidobacteriota bacterium | reverse complement strand
GCTGGCCGATCACCAGGTCCCCGGGCAGCACCACGGCGTTGCCGAGGCGGATGGGGCAGTTGATGCCCGTTAGTCCTTCCTGCTGCCACGCGGTTGGATCGTAGCCCTTGTACATGCCGTTGAAATTGGGAATCTCGCGCAGCTCCTGCTGGTCGCGCACGCCGGCGTTGAAGATGAAGCCCGCGTTGGTGTGGCCGGCAATGCCGTTGCCGAGGTTGGAGCCGATGAGCGTGCCGTCGATGATCTTGCCGTAGCCGTCGGCCACGTAGACGTCGCCTTGCTGGAGCATGGCGATGGGCCAGCTATTGTTGCCCGGCGCCACAAAGCCCTCGGCCGTGCCTTCGGCCTTGATGGCCTTCTGCATGTCGGGGCGCCAGGGCATGTACTGCGCGGTCAGAGCACGGCCCACGATCGGGCGGTCCAGGTGCAGCGCCTGCCAGTTGCCCTCGTATTGGTTGGCGTAGCCGTGCGCCCGCAGGAAGCCCCACACGTCCTCGATCGTCATTGCCTTGGCGCGTTCGAGCAGAGAGTCGGGCAGTTTCGGCCGGCCGTCGGGGAAGCGCTCGCCCTTCCAGTCGGCGGTGTACATCAGGATCTGTTGCTTTGACATTTCGACCTGTCCAAAGGCAGGCGCGACAGCCAGGCCCATGCATGCGATTGACAGGCCCAAAATAAGCTTTCTCATAGATCTATGTCCTTTCTTGGTCGACCCTATGGTTCGTTTAGGCAGGAGGTAAAGTTCGAGCGGGTGCGCCAGACGCAAGCTGCGCGCCCGGCATGGAAAACCCTCTTGAAATCGAATCCATGCAAACGCTATTGAACCCCTGCGGAGCTGTCAAGGCGAAAACGGCGGCATCTCTTGGGCCGCCGGATCTCAAATGACGAATTGGTGGTGGCCGTTCCATCAAAAATCCCTTGCCAAAAATGAGTTAGCTAGAGTAGCTTCTCAGTGCACGATGATATATCATTCCGATTGTAGATGTTGATGGTTTACGCTCGATCTCAATGGAGGATGTGGTCGGCATTCTCGAGTTGAGCGAAGCAGCCTTTCGCAATAAACGATTCGCGGACGCGAGCAACCGCAATAGTTAAAAGTGCCTCGTTAAGCAAGACAGACCTTTTCGACCAGAGACGCTACCCCTCACGCCCCGGCCAGGCGCACAGGGCAGGTCTTTCCGCATCTGGGGCTGGCCTCGATGGCGCGCCCGGGCGGAGCCGGAATGTTTTTTCTCAAACGGGAGTTACCAATCCATGAAGATCGATCCCAACAAGTGCGTTGCCTGCGGGAACTGCACCTATGTCTGCCCGATGAACGCCATCTACATCGATCCGGTCAAGAATCGAGCCACGATTGACCGCGACGAGTGCGTCGAATGCTATAGCTGCTTTAACGGCCTGAGCCAGGAGCACCTGAACCCCACGCTGGTGCGGGGCATCCGCAAGGTGCTTTCGGTGCTCAAGGTGCGTTTCGACCCGGAGCCGGACGTGTGCCCCACGGCGGCTTTTGAGCCCGACGAGCTGGTTTGGCCGCGTGTGATCCGCCGCGCCTTCTCGGATCCGAGCGTGCCGCACGAGTCCACGGGCGTGGAAGGCCGCGGCACCGAAGAGGTGAAGACCAACGACGTGACCAACCGCGTGAAGGTGGGCGAAGTCGGTTTCACCATTGAGTTCGGCCGGCCCGGCGTGGGCGTGCGCTTCCACCAGATCCAGCACATGTGCTGGGCGCTGGCCAAGTCGAATGTCAGCTTTGAAAAGCGGAACCCCATCACCTCGCTGATGTCGGACGTGGCCAGCGGGACGCTGCGCCCCGACATTCTGGACGAGAAAGTGATGTCGGCGATCGTCGAGATCAAGGTGCCGGTGGAGCGCACGGAAGAAATCATTCGCCTGGTATGGAAAGTGGAGAAGGAACTGAACACGGTGGTGGTGCTGGGCGTGGCGACACGCTGCGAGGAGGACGGCCAGGAACGTACGGTGCTGCCCATCCTGGAGCGGCTGGGCTACAAGCCGCAGCGCGCCAAGACCAACATCGGGCTGGGAAGGGTCATGGCAGACATGAGCTCCAATGCCGTCGCCGCCGTCGCCGCAGAAACCAACCACCAGGTCGCAGTCGGGGCGGCCGGGAAATCCGCATAGGGGGACTGGGACAAATGACGAATACGCTGCATCGATTTGGAAACGCGGAAAGCTTCGACGACGACTACATTGTCTTTGCCATTCCCACCAAGGTGAAGAAGGACCCCGAGGCGGTTCCCAAGCTGCACAAGTTCCTGGAACTGGCGCTGCAGTTCAACCCGGTGAACCTGGGGGACGCGCGCCATGGCGGCGCCTTCCGGCCCAACAAGCATCTGGGTCCCATGGCGCACTGGAACCGCGCCAACAAGCCCGACTTCAGGAAAGTGATCGCGGGCGTCGATTCGCCCTCCACCTGCGCCGCGGTGTTCGACAGCAAGGAAGCCGCTGAGAAGTTTGTGAAGCGCGTGAAGGAGCTGGATCTGGGCCTGAGCGTGAATGTGTCCACGTCGATCGACGGCGCGATCGACTGCTGCGACTATGCGGACCTGTCGCGGCACAGCGTGGGCTACTCGTGCGGATTCGAAGGCAACACCGAGAAGATTCCCGACACCGACACGGCCATGCTTTCCACGATGTGCGGCCATGGGATGGTGAGCCATTCGCTGGCGAAAAAGATGATCTGCTTCGTCAAGGAAAACCGGCGCACGCCGGAGCAGGCGGCGGCGGTGCTGGCGCGATTCTGCTCCTGCGGCATCTTCAATCCATCGCGAGCCAAGAGGATCCTCGAGAATGCCCGTCAAGGCCATCAGATGTAGCTTTCTTGCCGTACTCGTGCTTGCGCTGGCCGGTTCGCTGCGAGCCGAGGTGAAGGTCTTCAAGGACTTCACCCTGATCGACGGCACCGGCCGGCCTGCTGTTGCCCACCAGGCGATGGTGGTGACCAACGGCCGCATCACCTGGGTGGGAGCGGAGGCGCAACTCCAGGCTCCGGCCGGCGCGCAGGTGATCGACCTCGCCGGGAAGTACATGCTGCCCGGCCTGATCGACGGCCACGTTCACCTGGCTCTCACGCAGAACCAGGTGCAGGACGCGAAGTTCTATACCCAAGCGAACATCGACAAGGACCTGAGGACCTACGCTGCCTACGGCGTGACCGCGGTGGCCGTTTACGGCACGGACGAGGACTCGATTTATCCGATCCGCAATGCGCAGCGGGCGGGACGGCCCACGGAAGCGCGCATCTTTACCGCCGGTCTGGGGCTGGTCTACAAGGGCGGGTACGGCGGCTCGCCCGGCGTCACGGTGCCGGTGGCCACCAATGCGGAAGCCATCAAGCAGGTGGATGAGGACGCCGCCAACGGAGCCGACTTCATCAAGCTGTGGATGGACGACGAGCATCACATGATCCCGGTGAAGATGCCCTACAGCATGAGCGCGGCGATCATCAAGGAGGCGCACAAGCATCACCTGAAGGTGCTGGCGCACGTTTACTACCTGGCCGACGCCAAGGAGCTGCTGCGCGAGGGCATCGACGGCTTTGCCCACGAAGTGCGCGACCAGCCCGTGGACCAGGAGTTCCTCGACCTGATGAAGAGCCACGGCGCCTGGCAGACCGCGGCCACGCTGAGCCGCGAATCCGCGTATAGCTGGGCGGTGATGCCGTTCCTTGAAGATCCGTTTTTCGAGCGCGGCGTAAGCCAGGGAACGCTCGACGTGTTGCGCAGCCCGGAGCGCGAGAAGAATGTGGTTCTCGGCTATGCGGGAGTTCCGGGTCTGCCGTACAAGAAGAAAGTTTTCTGGGATTACGACCGCGTCTTCTGGCAGGCGATGACCAACTTCGACGCGCAGGCCAAGGTGGGAATCCACTACGGCG
>JAKABE010000374.1 GCA_021801945.1 Acidobacteriota bacterium | reverse complement strand
TTTGCGCAGGTCGCTTAACGTCTGCGTCAAAGGAGGAATCCTCCAGTCTTGATAAAGCGACGCTTCGCTTTGGTAAGCGAGGCGCTGCAGGCTGAGGAGCGCCTCAGCGTCCTCAAGAACGGCTTGAACAATTTGCATCACTTTCTCTTGTTGTCTGCACTGGCAGAATCATCTCTGCTGAATTGCTGCGGACAGGTTCCCCGGGGCATCGAAAAGCGGCTATCGGCCGATGATTTCCGAGCCTCCTCGTCCACAAACCATGGTAGTGCTCGACTGTCTTTCAGGGAGCGGAAGCACTGCCACATGGTCACCCGGATCGCCTCCCACTCATTCCCATCGCCACAATCTTCCGAATGGGGATGAGGTCTTGCCGTGGTCTCAATCGTGACGCGACGCTAAGGGTGAGGCGCTGGGATCTCCAAGTCCGGCAATCTGCGCCGGCGGCGCCCACGCTACTGCGGCGTGATGTCGGTGACGGGCAGGTCCCAGTGGGCGAGCAGGATTTCGAAGCGGCGCTGCTCCTCGCGCTGGTACGCGGCTTGGTCGGGCCAGAGATTCTTGATGATGGCCTCTTCGTTGGGGTTGGCTGTGGTGGCTGCGTTGGAGTCTTTGTAGACGATCGTCACGCGGTAGTCCCAGCGGCCGTCCTCTGTGGTGTGGTATGCCGGCGACTCGATTTTGAGCGAGAGAATGCGGCTCGTGGATTGAATCTCCTTGAGCAGCGGCCAATGGTTCTTGAGGAAGAGATTGAAAAACTCCTGCTGGTGGCCCCACTTAACCTTGTAATAGTACTCGACGGTGTAGGGCTGGCCGGGCTCGCCCTGCGGAGGCGCGCCCTGCGCCCAAAGCGGCATGGCGAATGCGAAGGTAAAGACAGCGGCGAGAGCAGCAAAGACAATTCTGCGCATAGCGCCTCCAATCCAAAGTTCGGGGAAGCCTCAGAATACTACGATTGAGACAAAGAATGCGGTGGGATGTTCGCCGCAGTGGAGGGCAAGCCTTCAAAGGCAGCCGGAAAAGCGCTGAAAGGCAGGAAGATTGAAACCGGCGCCCCGGCCGGGATTAATGCGACGGAAGAGAAATCCGATGCACCCGGGGCTTGCACCAATGCATGACCGCGGTCTCCGGCAACACAATGCGCGTTAGCAAGCGGGCAAAAATCGGCCCCCGTTTTCGGCGGGGGCCAAGTTGCCTTGGTTCTCTCGCGTTGCGAGAGCTTGATTGGCGGCCTAACGGTGGGGTGACCGCTGGCGTGGGGCATGGCCTCGGGGGAGGATGGCCGCGATCTTACGGCTGCTCCGCGCCTGTCGAGGCAGTGGTCCCCTGGGGCGGAGCCGCTGCCTGGGCCGCCAAACTGTTTTCCATCAACCGAATCTGCACGCTGCCCGTTCTGATCCTCTGCGGCATCTGGCTTTCATTGCCGCCAGAGGTCATGGGTTCGTTGCCCAGGGCTACAAAGCGCATGCGGTAGATGGGAATCTGGTGGTGAATTACTAGATAGCGCTCGACTGATTCCGCCAAGTGCTGGGAGGCCTGGATGCCCGCGCTGCCACCCAGCGGGGAGTGCGCATCCATCTCAAGCATGTAGCCGTCGCGGCCGGTAACGCTGGCGGCCAGGTTGTCGAGCTGTTCACGAGTCGCGTCCGTCAACACCGGGCTGTCGCCGTGGAAGGTGACGGAGAGAGCGGAAACCTGATGGTACTGGTCAAGACCGTTAACCGTGGCGTTCAACTGCTGGACGTGGTTCGCAGCCTGTTCTGCAGTGGAATTCGCGGCTTGGGCCTGGTTGCTGGCGTCTGTGGCCGCCTGGTTAGCCGCGTCGGCTGAGGACTGCGCCTTGCGGATGCCGGCCTGCGCACGGCGGTCTACATCCTTGATGTCACGTGCATTCCTGGCGCTCACTTGATCCAGTTCATTGAGCTGATCATTTACTGGAGCGAGCTGTCTCCTCACCCACTTTTTGCGGGCAAAGGGGTTGATGCGTCCCCAAAATCCTTCCTTCGGTGGGGGCGGCACCGTGACTTGTGGCAGAGATTGCTGCTGAGCTGCAGAAGGGGGAGTATTCTGTGCGGCATTTGTCGCCGACGACGAGTTCTGTGCCCAGGTAGGGATTGCAATGGTCGAGGCAAGGATCAGCAGGGCGCATGGCCTGAAAAACCCGCCCACGGCATAATCATGATTCTGTTTTTTCATTGGACCATACCTCGCGGACCCGGCGCAGGCACACCCAAGCGGGTTTTCAAGCGCCCGTTCGCCCCTAGAGAATGCATGGCCGATGCCAAAGTCGGCGGACTCCCCGCGAATTGCATAAGTCGCTGTAAATAAAATGGATTAATGCTAGGGGCGAGGGTCGGGATGCTGATGGCGGCACGATATGGCTTGGGACGACCATGTAGATTTTGCGCGGCTTGGTATTTTCTACTCAGTAAACCTTGACGCCGGCGCTCTCGAGCTTTGGATAAACCGCGCCTCGGCCGGTGTGGCAACGAGCAACTATCGGTCCTATGAGGCGACGCAGGTTCTTCCAATGGCGGTCGACAGTTCGCTCCGCGCCGACCAGGGGGCGGCGGTTCTCCCGTTTCCGTTGAATACCGAGGGGCCTGGTGCTGGGGATGGCGCTTTAGTCCACCGCCAACGGCGGAGATTTGGCGGGCAGGGAGGAATTGTCGGCCGCTTGGAGGAGTTCAAGGCGCCAGAAGGAGACGGCGGAAATCTCGAAGGTGCTTTACTGGGTATCCACGTGGACGATGCGGACTTCGGGCATGACGTAGTTCCAGGTGTCGGCCACGGTGTCGAAGATAATACGGAAGTCATGGCCCTGGCCGGGCTTGAGCGGCTCGGCCGAAACCGGTTCCACATCGACATACGGCTTACGCGTGCGGATGAACTTCAGGGGTTGGGTTACGTTCTGCGCCACTTCGCCGCTGTAGTTGCGGAAAAGCACCTGGACAGTGATCCCGGTGACGGTGCGGTTGCCGTTGTTGACGACGTGCCCATCGAGATAGGTGAGTTTGCCCCCCAGGAAGTTGGCCGACTCGCTCATGGATAGGTTGGAGATGGGGAGTTGAGCCGCGTAGGGGGCG
The DNA here is from genome assembly GCA_021801945.1 of Acidobacteriota bacterium. The sequence continues at coordinate 833 of JAKABE010000374.1, read as the reverse complement.
AGGGGAGCATGAATGGGGGTTACCTGGATTTCGCTCTTGCCGTGCTGAAAGATCACAATCAGCAGGACGGCGACGGCCGCGACCGTGCCTGCGGCCACCGCCAGCGGTATCCAATTACGTTCACGGGGCGCGACGGGATGCACAAGCTGCGGGCCTTGATTCACGTGCCGATTGTACACCCGTTACCGAAGGAATACACCGGGCTTCCCTGGTGCGTGCCGGAGGGTGCAGGATCTTAGTGGAATGGTCGATAGGGAAGTAAAAGAAGCACGCTGATTGAGTGTGATGGTTGCCGATGCTTGAGGGAGAGATCTTGATCGCGGAATATTTCCGGAACCGCGGCGGGAGAACCGGCGTCTAAACAGTCAAGAGATTTGCGCCCGAGAGAACCGGGAGAGCGAACGGCACGTGACTTGCTTCAAGAGATTGGAAATAACCATTGCCGAAGGGCAATGGAAAGGCGGCCAAAGATGCAATCCCCTCCCCAAACCGCGACCGTTCGTTTGCGCACCGGCGCAGGCACAACGCGCGCGCCACGTCAGACCGCCGAGATCGTATACCAGAGCATGACCATTGCGGCGATGCTATTGCTGCTGGGCAGCCTTTGGTCCTTCTGATCTAGTGCGGGCGAGGCGCGGCTAACGGGACTGAGGCCTGCGCGCGCGGAACATCGCGGCGATGTGCCAGCCGATGGTGGTGAAGATGATGATCAACGCCAGCGGCATGAAGGCGGGTGGAAGTCCGTGCACCCCGTGGTCAGCCACACGAATCGTGAACCATTGGAGGGTGGCAAACAGGCAGGCCAACTCTATCTTGATCCAGACAATCATGGC
>JAKABE010000373.1 GCA_021801945.1 Acidobacteriota bacterium | reverse complement strand
GGCCACCGGCCCGAGCCGGTGGCCGCCTCGTGGTTACTTGCGGCGATGATGCCGTTCCGGCAGCGGCTTGCGGGTTTCCGGCTTCACCGTCGACTCATCCACCGGCGTGGTTCCCTGGATGTCCTGCTGGAAGTCCGCGCCAGCCGGCACCAGGTAATCCTGCACGCTTTGCTCGTCCCCGGTGCCAGTGGCCACGCTGATCCGCGAGGCATCGATGCCCTGCTCGGTCACCAGGTAGTCCTTGGCATTCACGGCGCGCTGGGCAGCGAAGTTCTCCACCTTCACGCGTTTGTTGCGAGCATGCCGCTTCTCTTCGCTGGCTTCGATGTCCTTCTCCTTGGAGGTCTCGTTGCCCACCACGACGGCCTTGGCGTCGGTCTGCTGTTTCAGGTCGAGAGCAACCTGATCGAGGCAGGCCTTGGCTTCGTTGTCCACGCGGGTCGGACGCCGCGTGTCGGTCGAGAAGCTCAGCGAACAGAGCGCCTGCGTATGCGGTTGCGGCGGCGGCGGCGGCGCCACGATCGTCACCGTGGTGTCGGCGCTGGCCGAGTGGCTCTTGTCGTCACTCACCGTGCCGGTGATCTGCACCGCGCCGGTGGGCGCACCCGCCGAAGAGTACTCCGCGGTCGAACCGCTGCCCGTGACGGTGCCGGCCGAGGCCTTGTAGGTGTAAGTGAGCGGACGGTTCTGCGGGCTCACCGCCTGGCAGGTGATGGTGCTGGTTCCGCCCGGTTGGATGGTGCTGGGGTTCGCCGAGCAGCTGATCGTCGGAGGCTCAAACTCCTTCACTGTAAAGCTGGCCGAGCAACTCGCGGTCTGCCACGGCTTCAGGCCTTCCTTGCCCTTCTTGCCTTCCTTCACCGTCCCCTGCACGGAGTAGCTGCCCGGGGCCAGATCGGCGGTGTTGACCGTCGCCGTCGTGCCACTGCCGGTCACGCCATTGCCGGTCCAGCTATAGATCACATTCTCCTTCGGGTTCAGGTTGCCCGCAGAGGCCGTAACCGTAATCGGCTCGCCCGGGAAAACCGAGCTCGGGCTGGCGGTGCAAGCCAGGGTTGCTGCCGGCGGCGGGGCAATGGAGCCCACATGGAACACCGCGCCCGCGCTCAGCCGCGCCGCATTGATGTTGGCGAGGCCTCCCGGAGGTCCGGGGGGATAGGGCTGCTGACCGAAAGACGCGCGCATAAATTCGTAATCGGCCTGGAAAATCCGGATGGCAAGATGATGATTGAGCAACGGCGTCTCATAGTCCATGCCGCCGCCGAAGGTCAGTCCCGGACCCCAGGTGGCCCGATTTTGAGACGGTCCGGACACCTGTGCGGCACCCAGCAGCCCATGAACGAAGGGCGTGAGGTTCCCGGTCGGGAAGCGCGCGATCAGACCGACACCGAAGGTGAGAAAGCCATCGTTGTTCCCATGCGTTCCGTTGGGTTGACGAACTCCGTTGACAATGCTCGTGGTGCCCCACTCGTGCTCGCCAAACTCGACCTGCGCGCCGATATGACGGTTGAAGAAACGGGCGCCGCTGAACAGTCCGCCCAGATTCACCGCATCGTACGAAAACGGCGCCGTGGTCCCCCCCGCCATCGGAACGTTGACGGTGCCATGAGGGGCAAGATAACTGTAGCCTGCGAAAATGTCCCACTTCGACGCATAGTCCTGATTCGAAGACCCTCCCTTGGCGGCCGGTTTCGCCTGAGCGGAGAGAGTCACGGGAATCAGCGCGAGAAGGGTCGATGCAAGAATCCGGCTCAAATTGCGTAAACGATGAGCGTACATGCGTAAATCCTCCGCACTTAAAATCTGGTTGATCCAGGTGGAAAAGATCTCTTGCGAGCGCGATGCGTGCACTACCTTACGCTTCCGCACGGCTGCGGTGCGCGCTCTTCGTATGTCCCCACAGCAATCAAACTTACCATAGCACAGGTGCCCAGAACGCACTTTTTCAACAAGTTGATCCTTGGAAAATACTGCTCCATCGAGAAAATTACTTTAGTAACTCTCTCGAGAATCGAGACTCGCCGGACTAAATTCGCTCCTTCCCCTTGCCCTGCGCCACCCGCATATCCCCCTTTTCCGTCGCGGCAAATTCCCCATTCGTCTTTCCCCGTCCTCCAATGGTTCCATCTACGCCCATAGCCGCGCTTGCTAGAATGACCTCGGAATCTGCTGCTATTTCTTCTCCCCCGCGCAGTTTGCAGCCGCTCCTCAAACGCCGTGTTCCGTCATTCCTGCGCATCGCAGCACGGCCGCCGGGGAGACGACGCATCGAGGACATCGTGGCGATGGCGTCTATGAAGGTCTCAGAGAAGAGCGGCATCCATCCCGGTGTTGCGCCCGCGGGCCGCAGTGCCGCCCGCCTGTGGCCGGCTTTGGACGCAATCACCGTCCTGGTTGCTGCCCTGATCGCCATCATGCTGAAGCTCCACCTCGGATTCTTCGCGGTGGCGCGAAGTCTCTGGCGCGGTCACCTGGTTCCTGGCCGCTCAAACTGGGTTTTGGTCGGGTTGCTGAGTGAATTTCTGCTGGCGCTGATCCTTGCCAGCCACCGCCTCCATCTCTATTCACCCGCCCGGGTCGCAACCTATCTGCATGAGCAGCACCTCAGCCTGCAGGCCTGCTTTTTGGCCGGGCTTCTGCTCAGTAGCACCCTCTATTTCATGCACGCCGAGGATATCTCGACCCATATCGTACTGGTAACCGTCGCGCTGGTTGCCCTGGCTCTCAGCTTGCGCCGCTTGTTCTATCGCCTTTTCCTGTATCGCAATTTCCGGCAGGGCCGCGGCACGCGCAATGTGCTGATCGTGGGCACCGGCCCCGAAGCCAGCGCTCTGCGCCACCATCTCGATAACATGCCGCATCTCGGCTATACCTTCAAAGGCTTCGTGGAGGTTCCCGGGGCCGAAGAGCGGCGCGTCGCCCCGCCCGCCGAGATTGTCGGTGCTCTCGACTCCCTCTTTGCCCAGGCCCGCAAGCATTTTGTCGACGAGATCTTCCTCACCACCCCCTGCGACCACCAAACCGTACAGGAGGTGCTCCGCGAGGTATGCGACAAGGGCCTCAGCCTGCGCGTGGTTCCCGACGTCTACGACGCATTGGCCTGGAACAGCCCGGTGGAATATATTGGCCAGTTCGCTACCATCCCCCTGCATTACACCGAGCTCTCCCGCTTTGGCCATCTGGTCAAGCGCACGTTCGATCTGGTTTTCTCTGCACTGGCGCTCCTCGCCCTGCTGCCGGTTTTGCTCGCCATCGCGGTTGCCGTCAAGCTCGATTCCCCCGGACCGGTGCTGTATTTCTCCGAGCGCATTGGCAAAAGAGGACGCGTATTCCGCTGTGCCAAGTTCCGCACCATGGTGGCGGACGCCGAGGCACGGCGCGCTCAGATCCTGCACATGAACGAACGCGACGATGTGCTGTTCAAAGTGGCCAACGATCCGCGCATCACGCCGGTGGGCCGCTTCATCCGCAAATATTCTCTCGACGAGCTGCCGCAGTTCTGGAATGTGCTGAAAGGGGAGATGAGCGTCGTCGGTCCCCGCCCGCCCCTGGCCAGCGAAGTGCAGCAATACAAGCTCGAAACCCTGCGCCGCCTGGACGTGCCGCCCGGCATCACCGGCCTGTGGCAGGTGCAAAGCCGCCAGAATCCTTCCTTCGCCCGTTACGTCACTCTCGATATGACCTACGTCGATAACTGGAGCTTGTGGCTGGACTTCAAAATCGTGATCCGAACCATCGGAACCATCTTGGCCGGCACCGGCTCCTGACCCTGCTCCGGCACGCCAAACCAGCTTCCCAGGACCCTCTTTCGCCGCTCGTTCCCAGCAACCAAAACGGCGCGCAGACCCCGGTCCGCCATCTCTCCTTTCGTTCATTCCGATGCCGCGTGGGTGGTAAAGTGAAGAACATGAATGCGGGA
>JAKABE010000372.1 GCA_021801945.1 Acidobacteriota bacterium | reverse complement strand
CGTCGCTACGGCTACACGTCGGTCATCTCGCACCGCTCCGGCGAAACCGAGGACGCGTTCATCGCCGACCTGGCCGTAGCCACCGGCGTGGGCCAGATCAAGACCGGCTCGTGCTCGCGTACTGACCGCATCGCCAAGTACAACCAGCTGCTGCGCATCGAAGAGGAGCTAGGCACCGGTGCTGTCTACCTCGGTCTCGAAAGCCTGAACTACAACGACTAACCATTGTTCGTTGTTCACTTAAGGTTGTCATTCTGAGCTCCGCAGAGTGCATGTATGGCGACCTGCGAAGCTGTTCGGAATAACAAAGCCCTTTGCGCGCAATCCATTGTGCCGGAGCGCACAAAAGTGGCCGCTCCTCCACCATTTATCCTTAATAAGAACACTTCGAATGAATCAGAGGTATCCTTCTTCGTGCCCAAACATCCTCTAGTACTGACCATCCTCGACGGATGGGGTTACCGCGCGGAAACTCAGAACAACGCCATCGCTCTTGCCCGCAAACCCACCTACGACAGGCTGCTTCAGGAGTTTCCTAACACGCTCATCCGCGCCTCGGAGCACTTTGTCGGCCTGCCCGACGGGCAAATGGGCAACAGCGAAGTCGGCCACCTGAACATCGGCGCCGGTCGCGTTGTGCAGATGGACATCACGCGCATTGACGCCGCCATCGCCGCGGGCGAGTTCGGCAAAATTCCCACCATCGTCGAGGCCATGAAGCGCGCGCGCGAGGGCGGCCGCCAACTGCATCTCTTCGGCCTGGTCTCCGACGGCGGCGTGCACTCGCACCAGGAACATCTCTACGCGTTCTTGCGTGCGGCGCGGGAGTATGGCCTGGAGCGGGTCTTCGTTCACGCCTTCATGGACGGGCGCGACACCAGTCCCACCGGTGGCGTGGACTACATCGCGCAGCTCGAGCAGAAGATGCGCGAGTACGGAGTGGGCAAGGTGGCCACCGTCAGCGGCCGCTACTACGCCATGGACCGCGACCGCCGCTGGCCGCGCGAGCGCAAGGCCTTCGACGCCATGGTCAATGGCAAGGCCGAGGGCGGTGCGCACGCGAGCGCCGTGGCCCGCATCAGGGAGAGCTACAACGGCGGCACCACCGACGAGTTCATTGTCCCCTTTGTTCTCACTGACGCGGCCGGCAAGCCGCTGGCGCAGATCCGCGACGAAGATGTCTGCATCAACTTCAACTTCCGCGCCGACCGCGCCCGTCAGATTACCCGCGTGCTGGCGCGCGAGAGCGGTTTGAACAAAGAAGGCGGGCGCGATTTGCAGGACTGGGAGTCGCTCGACGAGACCATTCCGCGTCGCGAGATTCCTAAGAATCTGCACTACGTCTGCATGACCCAGTACGACAAGCTCTACGAGTTGCCGCTCGTCATTCCTCCCGAGTCGCTCGACAACATCCTGGCCAACGTGCTCGCCGCGCACCGCCTTCGCAACCTGCGCGTGGCAGAGACTGAAAAGTTCGCCCACGTCACCTACTTCTTCAACGGCGGTATCGAGCAGCCCTTCCCCGGCGAGGACCGCGCTCTGATTCCCTCGCTCAAGGTTGCCACCTACGACCTGGCGCCGGAGATGCGGGCCGAAGGCATCGGCGACGCCATCGTGAAGGCCATCAATGACACCGCCTTTGATCTGGTAGTCTCGAACTTCGCCAACGCCGACATGGTGGGCCACTCGGGAAAGCTGGAGCCCACCGTCAAGGCCGTCGAGGCCATCGATGCGCAACTGGGGCGCATCTACAAAGCGATCCGTGAGAAGAACGGCAGTTGGCTCATCACTGCCGACCACGGCAATGCCGAGTTGATGGTGGACCCCGCCACCGGCGGCCCGCACACCGCGCACACCACCAATCCTGTGCCCCTTATCTACGTAAGCGAAGAGGCTGCCAGTTACCGGCTGCGCAACGATGGCGCGCTGCGCGACATTTCGCCCACGCTCTTGAACCTGCTCAACCTGGGCTTGCCCAAGGAGATGACGGGCGGCGACCTGCGGGTACCGATTGCCAAGTGAGCATTCTCGGGCTGCGCCGGAGGTTTGGGATTGCGGCTCCTCAAACGCGCATGGCTGTAGTCGCGGGTACAGGCAGTGGTGCGCCAAAGCGCTTTCGGTTCAATTTCTGGCATCGCAACATCGTGCAAGGCGGGCCTTTCTTAAGGAAGAGCTCACTGGGCCGCACGATTTCTCTAAAGAGCAGAATCGAAAACTCTGGAACGGTGCGCGCGGATGAAGCGCGGGTCTCGGAGGTTCTGTACGCCACAGGAGAGAGATGAAGGACGTGATCATTGCCAGGTGCGATTGAACCATTGAGGACGGGGCTTCGGACTGGAGCACCGGCTTCTGCCACTGATAGCCGGGCGGCACGGAGTGCTCCGGCAGATGTGCATCAATTGCTGCCGCAGCCAACACAATCAGTGGAGCCGATGGAAATCATCCTGCTCTATGGCTACCGCTCCAAGAATTTCCTATTGTGACCCGGATTGACGGACTGGCATCCCCGCACCGTTTTGAATGGCCGTTTGGGGGTATGGGGGGTCTACGGTAGGCTCTCCGCACCGTTGCGCCTTGCTGCGAACGGATCGAACGACACTCCCGGCGAGTTTGAGAGAACAAGCGCACGCAAAACAGGCAATTTGGGAGTCGGATTACCCCAAAATTACCCCAAACGCTGATTTGGAAGGGTGTCACTGAGGATGCCGATTGACTCTAAGCTGTTTAGAATCAATGGCGGGGACGACGGGGCTCGAACCCGCGACCTCTGCCGTGACAGGGCAGCGCTCTAACCAAACTGAGCTACGTCCCCAAGATTGCCGGTTCGACAACTCGGCTGGATTGTCCATGGAACGGGTCATCTTCGTGTTTCGCTCTCTTCCGCGCTGACACTGACAATGGCCCGATTTCACACCATCTTCGACACCGAGCTAACCGCGAAGTTACCCGGCTCCCAACGAATTTTAGTGTAGCAGATACAACGCCCTTGTGGTGGCGGTACGCGACCTTCAGGCCGTCATGCGGAATACAACGTTCCGGATTCCGCTCTTTACAGAGTCTCTGTAATCGAGTGGCTCGGGCTTTTTTGCCGCCGGCGCACGGCCAGCCGCCGCTCGGCGCGACTCAGGATGGCCCGGTGATAAGGACCAAGGTCCGCGGCATGGCCGGCTCAAAATACCCCGCGAGGCTGGTGGCGTGTTGAAACTCGCCGGGTTGGCCGGACAGCAGGAAGATGGTCTGGAGGCTATCCTCAGAACCGCTGATGAATTACCTGCGCGTACCACAACACGGGCGCAGCCAGCAGCAGGGCGTCAATGCGGTCCAGCATTCCGCCGTGGCCAGGCAGCAGCGTTCCGGAGTCCTTCACTCCCGCTGAGCGCTTCAGCGCGGATTCGGCCAGATCGCCCACCTGTCCTGCCACATTCACCACCACCGCCAGCACCAGCCAGTACCAGATGTCTTGAGGATAGGAAAGCGCAGCCAGGTCCCTGGTTTGCAGCAGCGAGGCCAGCCCCAGCAACGCTCCGGCAGCCAGCAGGCCGGCGGCCAATGAAGCCGCCGCGCCTTCCCAGGTTTTCTTGGGGCTTAATGTAGGCGCCATCTTGCGGCGGCCCCAGGTACGCCCCACATAGAGCGCTGCAATGTCGCCCGCCCACAGCACGCAGAGCAGGAACGCCACCAGCGATGTCCCGTTCGGTCCGGCGTGCAGCGTGGTCAGGGCGATCAGCGCAAACCCCGTATAGAGCATGCAGAAGATCGAGGCCGCGGCGTCGGGCAGTATCTGTTCTACAGGCCTGAAGAAGGTGCAATACACGAGCAATCCCAGGCTCAGAACTCCGAAAAAGGCTGTGGTCAGGTCTGGCCATTCAAAGTTGACTCCAAAAAGCGCCACCAGCGCCACCGCCACGGCCACTGAGAA
>JAKABE010000371.1 GCA_021801945.1 Acidobacteriota bacterium | reverse complement strand
GATGTGATAACTATTTACCATGTGCCCGGGTCCCGCGGACGTTCACAGATGAAAGGAGAAAGGGGCCTACGGTAGCAAGAAGCTTTCTAAATACCAACACGCATACAATGCGTCGGTTACCGGGGAATCGTCGAAGGTCGACGAGTTCAGGTGGTAGGCGTCGTCTATTAATATCATTTGATTATATGTCTCAAGCGAGGAAATATGGAACCGCTTATAGAACAGCTGATCGAAACGTTTCTGACCCGTGGAGGGAAAGTCTTTATAGCACCACAGTATAGCATCACGGCCATCGATAATGACCGCGAATGGTCATGCCCGGATTTTGTTGCTCTAGATTTCGAAAACAGGGAAGTTGTTGTCATTGAAGTTACCTCTGGAGCGGACATAGGACCTATTACCAGAAAGGCGAAGGATCGTGAGAAGCAATGGTTTACTCCATTGCGTCATAAGCTGAAATCGCACGGTATAGCAGACGGATGGAGCCTTCGCTTTCTCGGCTTTGTACGACGTGAAAGTATAATGAAAGCCCGATCCGCTATGGCAGGACATGATAATGTTTCCTTTTTTCCAATAGAAGATGCGGCATTTCCATGGAAATATTGGGATTCACGAATCAATAATGGCTTACCAAAATCTTGAAAATAAACCCTGGCGACTGAATATCAGAAAATATCGGCAATTTTTTATATAAAAATGCTGAGTAAATGAAGATAATCACAGAATAATGGCATCTTGATTATAGAATACAGGCGCAAAAGGACGATCATGACCACCCTCATCCTTGGCCACGGACTTGATGGCGCTTCTGCGCCGATCGACCTGCCTCCGCTGACTGCCGTCACAGGGCCGCTGGGCTTCGTGGATCTGCTCGGCCAGTGGTCTGGGACAGATACGCGTACCTCGCCTGAGGCAGAGCGCATTGCCGCCACCTTTGCCGCGTTACGGGAACTTGGAGATCGTTTCTGGTTTGGTTCCTACAAGATCGATCCCTGGGCTACCGCGCGGCGCGTGCTGGCGTTGCGCGATGCGCTGGTCATGGCCGGGTGGGATGGCACCACGAATTCCGACACGCCACCGCGCGTGGCCGACCTTGCTGCGCTGCCCGCCTTGCCGGTGGGTTTGCCAGACGTGCTGGTCGCTCTATGTGCCACCGACCTGCCAGCCTCCTTGCCAAGTGTAGCGCTACTGGAGCCGCCATGCCTCTGGCCGCCGCTATGGCGCCGTCTTCTCGCCAGGCTGAATACCGAGCCATTTGTCGAACCCGTCGCCGCCGCCCCCGGCGATCTTGGCGCACTGCAGAACTGGTTCACCACAGGTACGAAAGCCACATGGAGAGGCGATGGGTCACTGACCTTGCTCACCGGCGATGGCGGAGCCGGTTGCGCCGATATCGTCTCTGCATTGCTTCCCGGCCTGCCACACAACAGCGTCGTGCTCGGCGCAGGGGAGCCTCCCTTGCCACTGCTGTTGCGCGCCCGGCATCAGCCGCGCGCCGCGGCTCTTGTCGGACAGACGCAAGGCGCACAACTGCTCTCGCTCGCACTGGCCCTGCACTGGGCGCCATTCGATGCCGCTGCGGCGCTGGAATTCCTGCAATTGCCCGAACATCCTCTGGGAGGAACTACACGCTTTCTCCTCGAAGCGATCAGCGCCCATCCCGGCTATGGCGGCGCGTTCTATCGCGAGATGGTGGAGAAGGCTTGTCAAGGCAAGCTACAGGCGGACGCTGCGCGCGGGCTTGAGCCCATCATCTGTGAAAAGCGGGCGAAGGCCCGGCGCCAGGCCATCGACGACTGGCTTCCCGCGACACGCTTCGAGCCCACGGATGGTCTGCCCTGCGCCACCATTCTCGCCGTCTGCCGCCGCATCGCTGCATGGGCAGCTGCCCGTCAGCGTCCCAAAGAGGCGGCGCCTGCCGGCGGGCTGGAACGTATCATCGAGCGCTGCGGGCTCGAGCGCATCAGCCCGGTATTGTTAGGCCGAATGCTGGAAACCGTTACGACGGGCGATGTCACCCTTGCCTTGCCCGAAGCGGCTCCGTGGCGTGCCTTTACCGCCCCCGACGCGCGGCTGGATGCGACCCACACCACGCTTTGGTGGTTGGGACAGGCGCCTGCACAGCCCCCCACCGCCTGGCGACTTGGTGAACGTCGCTGGATGCGCGTCCATGAACTGGAGCCGGATGATGATCTTGCTCCAAGACGCATGCGCCTCGCCTTCGCCCGCACCGTCAATCTGACCCGTGACCGCCTGATCGTGGTGCACCCCCGCGGGGCTGGTGAAGCCTCTCAACCCCATCCGCTGCTCGGGAAGCTGGACGGGTGCTTTGGCGCGTCATTGCGCGGTGCCTGGACCGAGGCGCAGGAGTTGCAGGCGGGTGGCGCCGTTGCGGGCATAAGCCTGATGGCTGAAACACAAGCCATCGTCTTGCCCCCTGCCCCAAGGCGTGACTGGCGACTGCCGTCCCAGCTCATTGGCCCGCGCGATGTGGAGTCACCATCGGGGCTGGAAAAGCTGCTCGGTTGTCCTCTGGCCTGGGTGCTGTCCTACAAAGCCAAGCTCCATGCCCGCGGCCCTGCGGCGCTGCCGGACCTGAGCCAAATGGTCGGGAAGTTGCTGCATGAAGTCATGCACGAGGTCTTTGCCAACGGCTATGACAACCCTCCAGATGCGACAGCCAAAGCCCAGACGCTGTTCGAACGGCTGGTGCCGGAGATTGCCTCGCCCCTGCTCAAGCCTGAAAACGCCACACTCTACGAGCGGGCGCGGATCAGCATCGGTCAGGCCATGGCCGACCTCACCAGCAAGCTGGCCGTTTCCAGATTGACCCTGGCGAGCACGGAAAAGGACTTCACCCGGTCTCTGCCGGGGCAGACAGGTCAACTCACAGGTCGGCTCGACCTGCTGTTTGAAGGGCCCAAGGGCACGCTTGTCCTCGACGCCAAGTGGACGACATCGGCAAAGCACTACACAGCTAGGCTTGCCGGAAACCGCGCCCTGCAGCTGGCGGCCTATGCCTGGCTCGTCGGCAGCGGAACGACCGCGGCCTATTACCTCCTTCGCCAGCGCCGTCTTCTGGCGGCAGATGCGTACCCTTTCAGTGATGCGCAGGTCGAGGGGGCCGACCTCGCCGCCTGCTGGCAGGACGCACTGGCGGATTTTGCTGACGCTCTGGCAATGCTGAAATCAGGAGAGGTGGTGGCGGCGGGTGTTGCCCCACCTGAAGCGGATGAACGCCGCCTCGCCGTGGAGCCGCCCTGTCGGTTCTGCGATTATTCAAAGCTTTGTGGGGTTGGGGTCAGCGCATGAGCCTAGATACTCTTACCATCGTCACGGCCGGCGCCGGCTCCGGCAAGACCTATCGGCTGACGCAAGACATCATCCGTGCCCTGCGGGACGAGGCCATACCCCCTGCCGGCTTGCTCGCCACAAGCTTCACGAAGAAAGCCGCCGGCGAAATTCTGCAGCGGGTGCAGGGCGAACTGGCCGCACACGGCATGAACGATGTGCCACTGCATGAAGCGCTGATTGGCACGGTCAACAGCGTATGTGGCCGGTTGCTGGCCGAATTCGCCTTCGAGGCAGGGCTCTCCCCCGACCTCACCGTGCTCGAGGCGGGCGCCGCCGATCAGACCCTCGCCGCGCTGCTTTCCAACATTGCCGCCGAGCGGGAGACGATGGTCCGCGATGCCGCGTATCGTCTCAACCTAACGGGAGACACAGCCTGGAGTGGCGACTGGCAAAAGGCCGCCGCGAATATCGTCGCCGCCGCGCGCGCCAATGGTCTGGACGATCTCGCCCTGGAGGCGAGCCGGACGCGCTCGCGAGATGGGTTGCTGGCTCTGCTGGGCACGACGACACAAACCGAAGCAGAGCTGGATGATGCCTTGCTCAAGGCCATGGATCATCTGCTGGGAGAGGCTGAAACCT
>JAKABE010000370.1 GCA_021801945.1 Acidobacteriota bacterium | reverse complement strand
AGCCTTTCTCGCCAGCGCACCCTGGACAGCGAAACCCCGACGGCCAACCCAGATGTTCCAGATAGGGAACGCAGGACATTTCGTCAGCAAACCAAGCGCGAAACTGTTGCCAAGTGGCTGCATAGTCAGGCCACAAACCGGGTCTTGACTCGAAAACCTCAACATCTTGAGCCTACTGTATTAAGGCAGCTACCCAACTATGCGGCAAACCCAGTTGCTCTTGTCAAAAGGATCCGCATGCGCATCATGGCCCTTATTACAGCCTGACCCGGCCGGTGGGTGGCAAGACTCAGTCCCGCTATCTGAGTCCGGAACAGGCCGAGATGGCGCAGAGGCAGATTGAACTGGGGCACAGGTTTCAGGAACAAGTGGAGCGATATCGGGAGGCCTGCGAACGATGGGCGGATGAACAAATCGGCGCCCTGCCGGCCTCCGCTGAGGCGGCGGAAAGAAAGGGCTCCCAACAGACCTCCAGAAGGAAGTCGTCCAGGAAATCGAAGTTCTCTGAGGCCGCCAGTCGATCACCGATCTGGATTTGGAAGCCGTAGAGATGCGGCTCGGCGCTAGGCTTTGCGCCTGGTCGCACGTGCACTCGAACAACGGCTGAACAGCGACACCAGCTACCATGTGGGGCCGGAGCTGCCCTGCCCCTGCGGGGGGGTCTGCCCAATATCGCGGTCGGCGCGAAAAAACCTTCGAAAGCGTACTCGGGCCCCTGCGCCTGGAACGGGCTTACTACTACTGTGAGCCGTGCCAGACCGGATTCTGTCCGCGCGACCGGAGCCAGTATCGGACATCTGAAAAATGAACACCGCTTGGAGCGCAATCGGCTGAGAGGCACGTACGGAGACGCGATCAACGCCGTCCTGGCAGCCGCTTCGATGAACTTCCACAAGCTCCTCGGAGCTTTTTGGCTCTATTTTCTGCGCGTTCCACTGGGCGTCAGCAGCCAATTTCGGCTCATCCTCGCCTCTCTCGGCCCGCACATCCCATGCGAGGCGTTCTGAATAATCACTTTTTCAGGATCGACTAAGTACCGCTCCACAAATTCTCCTGGCTGCCGCGCCAGCTTAAAAATGTAAAAACTCCAGTGCCCGCTGCGCGGGGTTGGATGAGGCCGTGGCATTGATGCCGGAGCCCAAGGCACCCCCCATCACAACGATTGCCGCGAGCATGGGATTGCCCTTTCAGCCAGCTGAAATCGCATCATCGCTGCCACAAGATCTGCGCGGCTTCCAACGGAACCGCAACACCATCGCGGCAGGGCACCACGCGCACGGTGTAGTCGGCGGCGGGCCTGCTCGACTTTACCGTGAGACTGTAAGGGTAACTGCCGCTCTCGCCCTTTGATTTTCGGCCGCGCTGCATCGTCTGGCAAAATTGCTCCTCGTCACTGGCGCCGTCGGCATAGAGCTCGACGCGCACGTCGTCCGGTTCGAGATCGCCGAGGCAGAGCTCCACTTGGAAGACATGCCGGGTTCCGTCGCTGTCGGCTTTGACGGCTCCAAACCGCAACGCGCCCCACTCCTGTTCCAGGGACTGCTGCCAATCGGCGATCCTCCGGCCCACGGCTCCGCCGCCGGCTGCCCTCACCCGGTAGGACGAGGCAGCGGGCAAATAGTGTTGCTCGGTGTACTGGCGCACCGCGCGATTGGCGGAAAAACGGGGCGTGAGATGCGCCATGCTCTCGCGCATGCGCGTCACCCAGGCCACAGGGATGCTCTCCTCGTTGCGGGTGTAGAACTCCGGCACAATCTCCCGCTCCAGCAGATCGTAGAGGGCGTTGGCTTCTGCGGCGTCCCAGGCCGGATCGTCGCCGTGTTCCTGGCCGTCGCCCAGCGCCCAACCCACCTCGGGCCGGTAGGCTTCCGCCCACCAGCCATCCAGTTCTGAGACATTGAGGCCGCCGTTCACGAGCACCTTCATCCCGCTGGTTCCGCAGGCCTCCCAGGGCCGGCGCGGGGTATTGATCCACACATCCACGCCCTGCACCAGATGCTCGGTCAGCGCCATATCGTAGTCGCTGAGGAAGATGGCATGAGGACGCACCCGCGGGTCGCGGATGAACTGGATCCACTGCCGGATCAAAGCCTGCCCGCCCTGGTCGGCGGGATGCGCCTTGCCGGCGATGATGAGCTGCACCGGGCGCTCGGGGTTGGTGAGAATGCGCACCAGCCGCTCCGGATCGTGCAGGAGCAGGTTCGGCCGCTTGTAGGTAGCGAACCGGCGCGCAAAGCCCAGGGTGAGAATGTGGGGGTCGAATATGTGCCTGGCGCGCTCGATCCTGTCCGGCGCGGCGCCCGAGGAGGCCAACAACAGCGAGAGGCGCTCGCGCGCATATTCCACCAACGAGGCTCTGGCCGCGTTGCGGCATGCCCATAGCTTGGCGTGAGGGACGCGGCGAATATCGTGCTCCAGCGCTTCTGTGGGTCCCAGCCAACGGTCCTTGCCGCAACTTTCCATCCAAAGGCAGTCGGCCTGCAACGAGTCCCAGCTGGGCACGTGCACGCCGTTGGTCACATGGCCGACCGGAACTTCAGCTTCCGGCCAGCGCGGAAAGATCGGCTGAAAGATGTGCCGGCTCACCTGCCCGTGCAAGCGGCTGACGCCATTCACCGCTCCGCTGCCTCGGATGGCGAGGTAGGCCATGTTGAAATCCTCGGCCTCATCGCCGGGGTTCTGGCGTCCCAAGGCCAGCAGATCGTGGAAGGCGATGCCGAGCCTCTGCTCGGCATAATTTCTCAGATATTGCTCAACGAGCGCTGGAGAAAAGCGGTCAAAGCCGGCCGGCACCGCCGTGTGGGTCGTAAAGAGGTTCCCTGCCCTCGTAGTTGCCAGCGCGGTTTTGAACGGCTGTCCCGTCTCTTCCATGAATGCACGCGCGCGCTCCAGAACCGCGAGGGCGGCGTGGCCTTCGTTCAGGTGGCATACCTCCGGATGAATCCCCAGTGCGCGCAGCAGCCTCCAGCCGCCGATGCCAAGCAGGATCTCCTGCTGGAAGCGTAACTCCGGGCCGCCACCGTACAGCTCGCTGGTGATGCCGCGGTGCGGAGGATAGTTCGCGGGATCATTGCTGTCGAGCAGATATAGCTTGACTCTGCCCACCTGCACCTGCCAGGCGCGCAGCCAAACCGAATAGCCGGGCAGGGCAATCTCGAGCCGCAGCCACTCCCCGTCCACAGTGCGCAGCGGCGTAATGGGCAACTGGCCGGGATCGTTGTAGGGGAATAATGCGTGCTGCACTCCGTCCCTGTCGATGACCTGGCGGAAATAGCCCTGCTGATACAAGAGGCCTACGCCCACGACCGGCACGCCCAGATCGCTGGCCGCCTTGAGCTGATCGCCGGCCACGTTGCCCAGCCCACCGGAATAGATGGGCAGGGCCTCGCTCAACATGAACTCCATGCTGAAGTACGCCACCGCGCTCAACGCATCGTGCGCATGCTTCTGCTGGAACCAGGCCGGCTCCCGCGCCGCTTTTCGCCGGCCATCGAGCAGGTCATCCAGGATCTTGCGGAATTCGGGATCGCCCAGCGCGCGCTCGAGCTTAGCCCGCGAAACCGTCTGCAAGACCACCCAGGGATTCGCGACCTGCGCCCACAAGTCCGGATCGAGCTGGCGCCATAGCTCATCGGTGGCATGACTCCACGACCAGCGCATATCCAGGGCCAGCTCCAGCAGCGATTCCATGCCCTCTATTCCGACAGCAAACCGGATGGAACGCGGCCGGCTTCCCTCCCCCCGATCACTCATCACCCCTCCGCGCGATGCGGCACCCCAAGAGCGTCGGCTACCATCGTCTGCGCTTCTTCCAAAATGCGCGCCAGATGATCTGCTCCCTGGAAGCTCTCCGCATAGACTTTGTAGATTTCCTCCGTTCCCGACGGACGCGCCGCAAACCATCCGCTCTTTGCTACCACCTTCAGCCCGCCGAT
>JAKABE010000369.1 GCA_021801945.1 Acidobacteriota bacterium | reverse complement strand
TTGGCTTTGGCGTCCAGCCTGGCGATTTTGAAGCTGCGGATCTGGCCTGCGACGAGCGGCTCGGCCGGCGCGGAAGCGGCGCTGGCGTTTCCCTTCCAGCGGGCTTGGAGCATGGACGTGAGCTGGGAGAGATCGGCCTTGGCTGCGGGCTTGGCTTCCGCCGATGCTGGAGCTGCCGCGGGCGGACCGCCTGCGCGGCCGGCGCCGCGGCAAACCGCGCGGATGCCCTCTCCTAGCTCGACGACGGCTCCGGTGGCCGTAAGCTCGACGACGCGGCCCGAGACCGCGTCGCCCGCCTTGTGCTCGGCCAGGAACTCGTCGAGTCCGGTGGGGATGAGCTGCTTGATGGAGAGCCGCATCTGGCGCTTTTCAGGATCCACGGCGAGGACCATGGCCTTGACGCGCTGGCCGGCGCGGAGCACGTCGCCGGGGTGATTGAGGCGGCGGTCGGGCACGATCTCGCTGATGTGCACCAGACCCTCCACGCCCTCGGCGATCTCCACGAAGGCCCCGAAGTTCATGAGCTTGGTGACCGGCCCCTGGACCTCGGAGCCCACGGGGAAGTTGCGCCCGGCTTCGAGCCAGGGATCGGCCAAGGTCTGCTTGAGACCGAGCGAAATGCGCCCCGCCTCAGAGCCGGCGGGAGGCTTGACGGAGAGGATGACGGCGTCGACGCGGTCGCCTTCGCTGAGCAGGTCAGACGGGTGGCGGACCTTCTTGGCCCAGGACATCTCCGAGATATGAATGAGGCCTTCGAGGCCGGGCTCCAGCTCGACGAAGGCGCCGAAGTCGGTGAGCCGGGTAACGTCGCCGGAGACGCGCTGGCCGGGCTGGTAGCGCTCGGGCGCGGTCTCCCACGGTTCGGGTTGGAGCTGTTTGAGGCCGAGCGCGATCTTTCCGGTTTCGGGGTCGATCCTGAGAATGCGGACTTGAATCTGCTGGCCCACCGAGAGCACATCTTCCACCTTGGCGACGCGGCTGCGGGAGATGTCGCTGATGTGGAGCAGCCCCTCAAGACCGCCGATCTCGCCGCCCGACTCGATCTCGACAAAGGCCCCATACGGCATGAGGGTGCGCACCGTACCCGCGACCGTATCGCCTTCCTTCAGTGCGGCGCGGCGGGATTCGCGCGCGCTCCGGATCTGCTCTTCGAGCACCACCCGGCGATCGACGACCACGTCCTCATCGGCTACGTCGAGCTTGGTGATGCGGCACTCGATCTGCTGGCCTACGAGAGCTTCCAGCCCGGCGGCATCGCGGGTTCCGCTGCGGCTGGCGGGCATAAAGGCGCGCACGCCTACATCCACGCTGAGGCCGCCCTTCACCACGGCGGTGACCGTGCCGGCGACGGCAACCTTGTCACGGAAAGCGGCTTCGAGGGCGGACCAATCGCGGGGCTGAGTCACGCGGAAGCGCGAGAGCTCGTAGTAACCCTCCTCGTTACGGCCTCTGATCGAGACGGGAAACGAGTCGCCCGGCTTTACCGCTTCGGCATTGTTCTCGAAGGCCGAGCGGGGCAGAACGCCCTCGATCTTGTAGCCGATGTCGAGGAAGACCTGCTCGGCGGAGAGCGAGATGACCGTGCCCTCAAGCTGCCTGCGGCCCGCTTCGTCCTGATGGGTGTGGCTGCGCTCGAAGTCCCGGAGGGCGTCGGCGAAGGAAGATTCACCTTCCAAATCTTGACTGGGGTCTTGGTCTTGGCCGTGGTTTTCGGCAAGCGCGGAATCTTCCGCTTGGGCGGTGACGGGCTTCGCGGCGGGTTCGGCTGGAGGTTCTGTGGCAGGTAGCGCTTCCGGTGCGGTTTCGTCGCTCATATTGGGTTCCGGTTTTATTCTCCCATGCCGCCACGGCCACGCGGATACGTGCGGGTTCACGCGGGGCGGCGCGGGGACGTTCATGTTGCGTGTGCGCAACGTGGTGTAGGATGGGGCCATTCCAGGAGACGAGACACGTGACGCCGCTCAAAGTTGTGATTCTAGGTCTGATCTCCGCTCTGCTGCAATTTGCGCTCGCGGTCTTTGCCTGGGGCGGCTGGCGGCCTTTCTTTGCGCATCCCGCGCTAATTGCGCTCGCGGCAGTTACCGTGGCGCTGATGATTGCAGCGCCGTTCACCAGCGGCAACGTGAGTCCCGGCGAGCGGGAAGACCGCGGCAACCGCTGGGTGCTCGCCGCCTTCAGCCTGATCGCGCTCGTCAATGCCTGGCTGCCCGCCTATACGGACCGCATGAATGTGTGGACCCTCGATGGCAACGCCATTCGCTGGGTGGGCGTGTTCCTGTATGCCGCGGGTGGCGTGCTGCGGTTGTGGCCGGTCTTCGTTCTCGGTTCGCGGTTCAGCGGACTGGTAGCTATTCAGCCGGGACACAGGCTGGAAACCGGCGGCGTCTACGGCCTCGTCCGCAATCCCAGCTATCTTGGCCTGCTCATCTGCATGTTCGGCTGGGTGCTGGCGTTTCGCGCCGGCGTGGGGCTGGTGCTGGTGGGGGTGATGCTGGTGCCGCTCATCGTGCGCATTCGTGCCGAGGAGAGACTGCTGCGCGCGCACTTCGGTGCAGAGTATAACGCCTACTGTGCACAAACGGCTTGGCGGCTGATCCCGGGCATCTATTGAAGCCAAGCGGCGAGATCAACCGCGGTGCCTCATTTGTCTCCCGCGATGGCCTCTCTGCGCCGTATTCGTAGACGACGAATGCGTGGGCAAAGCAAAATGATGGTTGCCCTGGGAGGGACACCATGAAAACACCATCCTTGACGAGGCGCGATTTTGTGCGCATGGGCGCGGCCGCGGCCGCGCTCTCCGCGGGCGGTGCGCGGCTGGCAGCGGAGGCTCGGCACGTTCCCGTTGGCCTGCAGCTTTATTCAGTGCGCAGCCTGATGCCCAAGGATCTGGCCGGCACGCTGGATGCGGTACGGCGGGATGGGTACACGGTGGTGGAGGCGGCAGGTTACTACGGCCGCACGGCCACGGAGTTTCGTCATGCGCTGGACTCGGCGCGGCTGCGCTGCGTGAGCGCCCACTACACGCTCAAGCTGCTGGAGACTCAGCTCGACCAGTGGATCGAGTACTCGCGGCGGCTGGGCCTCGAATACATGGTGTGTTCCTCGTCCGGCGGGATGCACCGCAACCCCAACGCCACCGGCCCGAAGACGCTCGACGACTGGCGCTGGATCGCCGGCCAGTTCAACAAGGTGGGCGAAAAGATCAAAGCCGCGGGCATGACCTTCGGCGTGCACAACCACACGCCCGAGTTCGTCACCCTCGACGGCGTCCTGGTCTACGACGAGCTGCTGCGGCTCACCGACCCCAAGCTGGTGGTCTTCGAGATGGACTGCGGCTGGGTGTATGCCTCCGGGCACAACCCGGTGGACTATCTGAGCAAGACGCCCGAGCGCTTCCCCTTGCTGCACATCAAGGATATGATCCTGCTCCTGGGCGGCAAAACCCATACGCCGGTGCTGGGCAAGGGCAAGGTCGATTACCCCGCGATCTTTCACGCCGCCACGGGGCTCAAGTACTACTTCGTCGAGCAGGAGCAGTTCGATATGCCGGTGATCGAGGAGCTCAAACTCGACGCCGATTACTGCCGCAGACTGAACGTGTGAGGCGGCGCGAAGGACTTCGTACCGGCCTTTCCGGTAGGCTGGGAGGATGAAGGTCTTCGACGAGAAGCGGACGGAACTGGAACGGCACGAGCTGATGATGGGCCTGGAACGGGGCAGGCTGGCCGTGGCGCTGGACCTCGTGACCGACGCGCTGATTCTGGTGGGCCAGCACGGAGTCTACTGCACTTCAAGCCGCAACCCGAACCAGCCGGCTCTGGACTTGCAGGCGATTTTGGACAGCATGGGCGGCGCAAAAGAGCTGATCCAGTCGGTAATGGAAGAGCTGCGCGCGCGGCGCGAGGGGGAACGGGACGGGGGTTAAGGGGAAACAGTA
>JAKABE010000368.1 GCA_021801945.1 Acidobacteriota bacterium | reverse complement strand
CCATCGAGACGGAGTTTCGAGGCCCGGTGAGAATGCGCTTTCGACCGCTCTTTGCGCGTCGCCGGGGGCCTGCGCGCACCATCTGGACCTTCTCCAACTGCGATTCCGGATTGTGGCGCGCACCGCGCAAACGTGCGATTGCCGTCATGTCCGGGCATTTCTACCCGCAACTACGATCGCAAGCGTCAGGCCAGCGGGAGCAGGAGGGGAAGATCCTCAGTGCCCGGGGCGAACTGTTGACGAGGCCGCGCTTGCTGACCCAAACAGCTCTGCATCCGCTGCAGGCGAGCGGAAGTTCGCAGGCGCGAACACCCCGCTACCCTTGCGCCTGAACCAGGCCGCAAGGGCGGCAGAGGAGGCTGGTACGTTCCAATGAAACCGTCTGCTCTGGCTCCCGACGCAGGAACCAGGCAGGGCAAGCCGGTGCGAAGCGCTAGTGGATGACTTGGAGTTGAACCAGGATATCCCGGACGTAGTAGGCGATCACAATCACCGTCATGGCTGCAACCAGCCAATAGGCGACCTTCAACACCGGTTCCACCTTGTTCACCCTGGCGACAATGACCGCTTGGGCAGCCTTCTCGTGCGAGAACGAGTCATCGAGGAAAATCTGATCCTCCTCGTCCTTCATCAGGCTTCCCCGGTAGATGTGCAGCGCCGCAGCCACTACCACAAGCGCGCCCCACACCGTCCACATGACGGGCAGAAAGGTCATGGTTCCACCTCCGATGGGCATTCCCGGTCCCGGACGCCGGCGATTCCGCGTGCGAGGCATTCCCCGGCGGTCCTTGGGGCCTTTTGGTCAACCATCATAGCCCCGGAGAGATAGGTTTGTCTTTGCCATCCGAATATTTTGTTGCGCGCAACGGCGGAGCGATGGGAGACACCTGGGCGCGAGAGGGCCAATTCGATTCTGCGACCCCGCGGGCGGCGCAAGCATCGAAAGAATGAGGCTGCGCGCGGGTTGTTTCCCTGCCTGCCGAGCAGTACAGTGGAAGAAAGAGTTCACTCCGAGGAGAGATTCATGGCCACAGCAACCGCAGCACCCACACCGGAAACCGTGAAGATGCCGCCGCTTACACTGACCCCGCAGGCCATTGCCAAGGTGCGCGAAATCATGGCAACCCAGGACCCCATTCCTGCCGGACTGCGCATTGGCGTGGTCGGCGGTGGATGCTCGGGCTTCCAGTACTCGATGGCCTTCGAGAACCAGGGGGGCATGATGGACAAGGTCTTCGCTTTCGATGACCTGAAAGTGTTTATCGACGCTACCTCGCTGATGTACCTGAACGGCTGCATAGTCGACTACGTAGAAACCCTCGAAGCCGCCGGCTTCAAGTTCGAAAACCCGCAGGTAAAGTCCACCTGCGGCTGCGGCTCGTCCTTCAGCGTCTAGATCGTTCTTGATCGTTCTTGCGGATTCAGGGCAGTATCCGGTGGCCGGAGGATGCGCGCCTGCTCTGCTATTTGCGGCGGCGCGCGCCTTCTTCCGCAAGCCCGGGCTCATCTGGTTTCCCGGCCTCAACGGCTAGCTTGGAGATGGCATCGAGCCGGTCGCCTTTTTCCGTGCGGCGACCGCGCAGGAGCCACTTCGCGCGCTGAGCGCTTGCCTGTCCGCGATCTCCGTCTTTGTTATACTTTGAAGGTCAGTGCGCGGAAGTGGTGAAATTGGCAGACACACCATCTTGAGGGGGTGGCGCCGCAAGGCATGCGGGTTCAAGTCCCGCCTTCCGCACCAAATGTTTGAGCTGGTCCAGATTCTTCACTTGTCCCCCAGTTTTTACTGGTTCTCGGCCGGTTCTTGAAAGCAGCCTCGAATGCAGATTCTCTTCTATTTTGTTCTCGCGGTGCACGTGATTGTGTGCCTGTTCATCATCGGCGTGGTGCTTATCCAGCAGGGTCGCTCGGCCGATCTGGCCGGCGCCTTCGGCGGCCAGGGCTCGCAGACGGCGTTTGGCCCGCGTGCCGCGGCCAACGTGCTCACCCGGCTCACCACCTGGTCGGCGGTAATCTTCATGTGCACTTCGCTGACCCTGGTGGTGCTCTATACCCGGTCCACGGGTTCACATTCAGTGCTGGAAGGTACACATTCCGCTCCGGTCAGCGCCCCCGCGAAGCCTGGTAAATAAACCCGTTCAATAAGCCCGATTTGTCTCTGGTACGAACGCAAAAAGGCAGGCCGCACGGTCTGTCTTTTTTGCGTTTCCTGTGACTGCTGCGGCCACCGGCGGCCGGCTACACCGGCGGCGGCGCTTCCACCACGGGCACGCCGGGCGGGGGCGTAAAGCGGAACGTCTGAGCTGGGATGGGCGCATTGGGCTGCTGCTCGGTTATGCGAAAGCGCGTGATGGCTCCGTCCGGCTCCTGCATCTCGATCCCGGTAATCGCGCCCTGCGCCGTCACGGTCAGCGCGAGGTGCGCCACGCGGTTCTCGCCTTTGGGCCGGCCGGTCAGCGTGAATTCGCCGTTGGCGGCTGGCGCCAGAGTCAAGTTCTCAAGCTCTTTTTCAAGCTCTGTGTGGCCCAGCAGAAACCGCAGCGGCGAGCGCAGATCGTTCAGTTCCTTGGCGGGCAACCGTTGCACTTGCGGGTCGCCGGGGCTGTAAAACCAGGCATATTTTCCATCCAAGTCGAAGGCCTTGCCCGCGGGCGTGTCGTACTCCCACTTCATGCGTCCGGGCTTGCGCAGCAGGAGCGTGCCGCTCTCCGAGCGGTCCATGCCCAGTCCCTGGTAGGTTTCAGAGAACCTGGCCTTGAGCGAGTGCAGGGAATTGTAGTGGCGGTCCACGCGCGCGGCCAGATCATGCACGGACGGCAGCGGTTGCTGCGCGCACAGGGGCGCAGACAGGAGCGCGGCAGCCATCCACAGGCTGCCGCGCCGCAAATGGAGGCGCGGCGGCCTCATTGCAGCGGTTGGCTGCAGTTCGTACCGCCCGCAGGGTCCTGCTTGATGGTGCCGAACTGGTCGCTGCAGAAGCCGCGGTCGCCGGTCTTGCCCACCGTTTCCGGCACCGCCGTCACGGTGTAGCCGGTATAGCGATCCTGCCCGTTGATCGTCACCTTGGTGCAGTTGGTGATGTTGAAGATGTAGCCCGATTTGTCGCCGGAAGCCAGGTCCTGTTGCAGAATCTGCGCGCCGGTGGCTGAAGGCGCCCCTGCCGCCGGATCGCCGCCCAGGGCCGTCAGCGCACAAGCATAGCCGTTCGCCGGGAAGGTCGACTGGTACTGGATCTCGGCCTTGTTGATCACCTGAACGGAGTTGATTGCCGATGTCTCGTTGGCCTTTTTCTTCAAACTTCCGATGGTGGGAATGGCCATGAGCATCAGGATCAGGATGATGGCAATCACGATCAGCAATTCCATCAGCGTGAAGCCGTTGGGCGTGACCCAACCGGGCGCGCTGTGGCGCTTTCGGGCGAGCGAAGACCTGCGTTCCATGGAAATCCTTTAGAGCAGGCGGAAAGTGCCCCGCCCGTTCGACAAAATGCTATAACGTAAGGACGCAAAAGGGAAATCCAGCGCTCGGAAGGCAGATCCCGGGTTCTGGCTCTCAGCCTCTGGCTCATTCCACCAGGCGGGGCTTCCGCCACACGCAAAGAGAAGCCTGACTCGAACCCGCGGCGGCCCAGAGGCCGTCTTCAACACTGCAGCATGGCGCGTCTCAACTTGAGGCCGTCCAGCCGGCCCAGCAGCGTGATGGCGATTTTTTCGGTGTCGAACAGGCGCTGCGCCATTGCCTGCACGGCCGCTCCGGTTACCTGGTCGATACGGGCGATGACCTCGTCCACCGAGAAGAAGTGCCGGAAATACATTTCCTGCCTCGCCAGGTTGGCCATGCGCGAGTTCGAACTCTCCAGGCCCAGCAGCACGTTGCCCTTCACCTGGTCCTTGGCGCGGGTCAATTCTTCGCCGGTAAGCGGCGTGTCCTTCAGCTTGCGGAATTCGGCCACGAT
>JAKABE010000367.1 GCA_021801945.1 Acidobacteriota bacterium | reverse complement strand
ACGCCGATCTTGGCTTGAGCGGCCTCAGCTTTCTTGGGGGCCTCGTCCTGGCGGCCTTGTTTTTTGAGGCCCCACGGACGATCAAGCCCTCGCAGCTGGCAGAGACGTTTGGAACCACGCGCGGCACCGTGAGCCACTGCATCTCGTCGCTTGAAGCCAAAGGTCTGTTGCAGCGCCGAATCGATCCTGAGGACGCGCGCGCCTATCAGCTTGCGCTCAAGCCCCAGGGAAGGCGCTGCGCGCTGCGCGTCATCGCCGCGTTTGATAAGCTCCAGAAGGAGTTTGAGGGCGAGATCGGCAAAACCGCGCTGGGCGAGATGTTAAAGTCCATCCGAAGACTCGAGGCTCAGGTGGCCGCCGGCGCGACGGAGTGATGCTTATCGCGCCATCGGCCGCCGCGCAACCGCAGCATGTGCACTGCGGAACCTGTGGCGCAGGCCGCTGCCGCGCACACCGGCGCCTTGGCTCAGCCTGCCGTTCCGCGTATACTGAAGATTCGGCAAGCCGTGGAAGTGTGCGCCTGTATGCGCTCCTCCGCGAGTCCAGGCCGTTTGAAGGCTTACGAATCTGGAGTAGAACCATGGCACAGACATGCGATATTTGCGGCAAGGGACCGCAGTTCGGCAACAACATCTCCCACGCGCACAACGTCACCCGCCGCCGCTGGAACCCCAATTTGCAGGTGGTAAAGGCGCTGGTCAATGGCGCGCCCAAGCGCCTGCGCGTGTGCACAAGCTGCATCAAAAGCGGAAAGATCGCCAAGGCTTAAGCCCGGCCTCTCCGCCTTTTTCCTTTCAAGTGAAATCCGAATCAGCGCGAACCCCGTCCACCGCGGCGGGGTTTTGTTTCGGTTGGCCTTATTTTTCCGGCCGCTCAAAGGTCAGCGAGGCCGAGTTGATGCAGTAGCGCAGCCCCGTCGGCCGCGGCCCGTCGGGAAAGACGTGCCCCAGGTGGCCGCCGCAGCGGGCGCAGGTGACCTCCACGCGCCGCATCCCAAAGCTCAGATCCTCGTGCTCCTCGATGGCCTGGGAGTCGGCGGGAATCATGAAACTCGGCCAGCCGCAACCGGAGTCGAACTTGGCCCCGCTTAGAAAGAGCAGCGCGCCGCATCCGGCGCAGTGGTAGTTGCCGGTTTCGTGGTTCTCGGTCAGCGCGCCGGTGAACGGCCGCTCCGTGCCTTTCTCGCGCAGCACGCGATACTGTTCAGGACTGAGCAGCTCGCGCCACTCGGCCTCGCTGTGCGCAACTTTTCCGGATCTTTCGTCCATTGCCGCCTCCTGGGGATCGGGGCAGAGTCTTGAACGGACAGCGATGGAAGGCGCCGGGCGACGGCGTCCCATCTGTCGACTCAGACCTCCGCCACCAACTCGATCTCGATGAGCGCGTTCTTGGGCAGCCGCGAAACCTCCACGGTCGTCCGCGCCGGCGGCTCTTCGCCGTCCCGGCCCAGATAGGCCGCGTAAACGGCGTTCATGGGGGCAAAATCGTTCATGTCTTTCAGAAAGACGGTAGCCTTCACCACCCGTTCCAGGCTGCTGCCGCCCTCTTCCAGAATGGCCTTCAGATTTTCCAGGGCGCGCTTGGTCTGCTCGGCGATGGTGTTGCCGACCACCTGCCCGGTCGCCGGGTCCAGCGCAACCTGGCCGGCGGTGAAGATCAGGTTGCCCACGCGTATGCCCTGAGAATACGGCCCAATGGCGGCCGGTGCTCCGTCCGTTGCAATCGCTGTTCTGCTCATGGCTCGATTGTAACCGTCAAGAGACGGCAATCCGCGCGGGCCAACGGGTGCACGAGCAGATCCCGCCCCGGAAACTCCAGCTTCGGAAACTCCCGCCTCAAATGTGTACTAGCGCCAAGCTGCCAACACCCCTCCGCCGATCGCCATGGCCACCAGCCAATAGGCAGCATTGATGGCGAACAGGTTGGCGGGCCGGCGCTCGTAGATATGCTGGGCGAACATCGGCGGCGCCATGAATCCCAGCCAGCACACGATGCCGATGGAGAGGCCTGCCATAAAGGTTTGCCTCGACACTAACAGCATCACGTTGGCCAGCACAAAACACAAAAGGATGCTGGCGACGAAGGAGGAAACTGTGGAGAAGACTGCCCCCTGCGGTTTCTCGCCTTCCTTATGACCAAGCAGCGAATTCCAGGATTTCTTGAAGAACACTCCGTACCAGAGCACACCGATCACGCACTGAATAAGGGCCGCCACGACCACAGCCGGGTAATTCAGATGAAAATTAGGCATCGTCTATCCTCCTCTTGGATGCACCTGCGGCTCCTGTAAACGGAGGTCCATGGAATTTGGGGAAAGGATCCCCAGCCGCCGCTCAAGAGCCCTCGCGGCAGAACGTGGAGTGAGCTTGATCTCCATCTCCCCGCTTACCCTCCGCAGTGCGCTCCGATTCTTGGCCCCAGAAGGTGAACAAGACAAACGCCCACGCTCGCTGCAGGGCACTCCGGCAGGTCGAATGCAGTCTACAGGACAAAAGCCGCATTGCACATAGACTGATTTGAGTCCCCCTGTTAAACTTCAGCTTCTATCTCGAGTCCTGCCGGAGAGAAGACATGAGAGCAGCCCAGGGCGGAGCCGGTTGCGGCGGAGAGCTCTGGGATAGCGGCCGGCGGCCATATCCGCGTCCCGTAGGTGTCAGGTGACTGCGCAGATGGGGAAGCGTTCCTTTCATGCGATTGCCTGAGATGCAGTAGAAGTTGCCTGGCGGAAGCGGAAGATTTATCCTGCTTCCTGTCGCGGCTCCCCTGCCTAAAGGCAGGGGAGCCTGTATTTTTTGGGGCGTCGAATTAACTTTTGGGTTGTTTGTGGAGACAGAACCATGGCCCTCCAACCAGTAACATCCACGCCTGGCGCGGCAGGCGGCGTTCAACCTATTCCCGTAGTTCTGAACGGCCGCGCGCTCGAATCCAACCGGCGCATACTGCTGAATGTGGATTGGGTAGACCAGGTACGGGTGAACACCAGCGCGGTAGAGCGCCGCGCGGCCACGCATTGCGCCCGCCGCAGCATCAAGAAAGAGGAGCAGGCCGCGTGGCTGTTGCGCGCCATTGCCTGCATGGACCTGACCACCCTCAGCGGCGACGACTCAGCCGAGCGGGTGCGGCGGCTCTGCGCCAAGGCGCGCAACCCCCTCCAGCGGCACATCGTCGAGGGCCTCGGTATCGAAGACCTGCATCTGACCGTCGGCGCGGTCTGCGTCTATCACGCCTTTGTTGAAACCGCCGTAAAGGCGCTCGAAGGCTCGGGCATTCCCGTGGCCGCGGTCTCGGCCGGCTTTCCCGCCGGACTATCGCCGCTGGCCGAGCGCGTGGACGAGATTCACCGCTCCGTCGAAGCCGGGGCCTCTGAGATCGACATCGTGATTACCCGGGCGCATGTGTTTGGCGGTGAGTGGCAGGCCCTCTACGACGAGATTGCGGCCTTCAAGGAAGCGGCCGGCCCGGCGCACCTGAAGGCGATCCTCGGCACCGGCGACCTGATGACCCTGCGCAACGTGGCCCGCGCCAGTTGGGTGGCCATGATGGCGGGCGCGGACTTCATCAAGACCTCCACGGGCAAGGAGGCCGTGAACGCCACGCTGCCGGTCTCGTTCACCATGGTGCGCTGCATTCGCGACTACGCCGAGCGCACAGGCATGGCGGTAGGCTTCAAACCCGCCGGCGGCATCCGCACGGCCAAGCAGGCGCTGGACTGGCTGTCGATGATGAAGGATGAGTTGGGCCGCCCGTGGCTGGAGCCGTCACTCTTCCGGTTCGGGGCCAGCGGAATGCTGGGCGACATCGAACGCCAACTGGAGCATCATCTGACTGGGCGCTACTCGGCCGCCTACCGTCACCCCATCGCGTAGATGGTTTCTGGAGCATTGGAAGGAGACGCTGTGAGCATTGCGGAAAAGTTCTACACCATGGAGTACGGCGCCGCGCCGGAAGATCCCAAGGAAGCCCTCGC
>JAKABE010000366.1 GCA_021801945.1 Acidobacteriota bacterium | reverse complement strand
CTATAACTCGCACTTCGTGATACCTATCACTGCGAATTGCAGCCCTTCGGCGCGATCACAAAGATACAGATTCAGCAACAAGTAGCTGTGAGAAGTTGGAAGGGATTCTACACCAGGGGCGCCGGGAGAAACGAGCCAAACTCCAACCCTCCCGGAGAAAGAAGACGGCAGGATGGATGAAGCCGCAATGAGAGAGGCATCGTCGATGGCGCTACGGACGCGCGGCGGGCTTCGAGGATGCATGAGGAAAGTCTTTCCGCTAGCGGGCTCTGGCCAAGGCCCGCAGTTCCTAAGCAAGTTCTTTTTGAGAACAGGTATGTGGATGGCGATGTTTGCGGCTCTCCTATTCGCCGCGGCTCCCGCTTATCCGCAATCGGCCAGCAGTTGCCTGGAATGCCACGGCGCGCAGGGCATGACCGACGCCAACGGCCACAGCATTACCGTGGACGGAAAGAAGTTCGGCGTCAGCGTACATGGCAGTCTTCCCTGTACCGCTTGCCATGCCGACATCAAGGGCTATCCGCATCCAGCGCACGTGGCGCCGGTGGAGTGCAAGAGCTGCCATGCCGACCAGGCATCCGCGCTGGCCGGAAGCGTCCATGCCGATGGGGCGCGTCAATGCACCAGTTGCCACGGCGACGCTCACTCCATCTTCCCCAAGGACGATCCGCGATCGAACGTCTATCCACTGAACATCCCGCGCACCTGCGGCTCGTGCCACGGCAATCCGGCGCTGGCCAAGAAGTACGGCCTGCCCAACGTTTATTCCGAGTATGTGGACTCCATCCACGGCCTCGCGCTCAGCAATGAGGGGTTGCTGGTGGCGGCCAACTGCCAGAGCTGCCACGGGTCGCACCATATCCTGAGCCACAAGAACCCGCAGAGCCCCACGTACAAAACCAGCATTCCCGCTACCTGCGGAAAATGCCACGCCGCGATCGAAGCTCGATACGAGGCGGGCATTCACGGCAAGGCCGCGGCAGCCGGCAACCTGAAAGCGCCGGTCTGTACCGACTGCCACACGGCGCACACCATCCTGCAGCCGACGGAAGCTTCCTTCCGTATGCAATCCACGCCTATTTGCGGCTCGTGTCACGAAGATAAGCTCTCCACCTACCGCGACACCTTCCACTCGCAGTTGGGTCTGTTGGGCGGCTACGTGCAGACGGCGCGCTGCTGGGACTGCCACAGAGCGCATCAGATTCTTCCCGCCTCCAACCCGCAGTCCGCCATCGCGCCCGGAAACCTGGTTGCCACCTGCAGCAAGTGTCACGCCGACGCCAACGTCAGCTTTGTGCAGTACCAGCCCCACGCCGACCCGCGCAACCGCAAGCTGAGCCCCGGCCTTTATTATGTGCGGCTGTTTATGAATCTGCTGCTGATCACGGTTCTGACGTTCTTTGTCATCCATACCCTGCTGTGGCTGATCCGCGCGCGGTACAACCAGATCAAGAACAACCATAAGGAGGAAGAAGGAGGCAAAGATGCCTGAGCTAGAGCAAATGCCGGTCGCAGAAGCCGTGCCGCACCGCGATAAGGTTCGCTACTATCTACGTTTCACGGCCGGACAGAGATTTCTGCATGCCACGCTGTTCACCACCTTCCTGGGACTGGCAGCGACGGGTATGTGCCTGCGCTTTAGCGACACAATCTGGGCTCGTGCCGTGGCCCGCGACGTGGGCGGCTTCGGCGCCATTCTCTTCTTCCACAAGCTGTGCGCAGTAGTCCTCACTCTGGCCTTTCTTGTCCACGTGAAAGACATCTTCACGCGCGGCGTGATGAATCGACAAAAGGGGATCTTCTGGGGGCCTACTTCCATGGTGGCCAATTGGAAGGACGTGAAGGATCTGTTCAAGCACTTTCGCTGGTTCCTGGGCCTCGGGCCCAAGCCGCAGTTCGAGCGCTACGCCTATTGGGAGAAGTTCGATTACTGGGCTGTCTTCTGGGGCATGGTGGTTATTGGGTTTTCCGGTTACGCCATGTGGTTCGCACCGTTCTTTGCGCACTTCCTGCCCGGCTGGGCGCTGAACGCCGTGCTCGTGATTCACTCGGAAGAGGGCCTGCTCGCCATTCTCTTCATCTTTTCCATCCACTTCGTGAATACCCATCTGCACCCCGACAGCTTTCCCATGGATATGGCCATCTTTACCGGGGTGGAGAGCGAGGAGGAGTTCAAGACCAGGCACCGGATGGAATACGAGAGGTTGGCCCAACAGGGCAAGCTGGAGGCGAGGATCGTGGAAGCGCCGGGATCCTGGCAGATCAACTTCTCCAAAGTGGTGGGCTTCACGGCCATCGCCATTGGCCTGACGCTGCTGGTGCTGACCCTGACCGCGTACTTCGGCTGAGGCGCGATGAGTGAAACCGGCGGTCGCGCGATGGCCAACCGGCCAGCTCGGCGCGCCGGACTCCCGCCCTGGTTCCTTCCTGGAGTGGCGAACGTTGCATCACGAAATCCCATCGTGACGGCTCTAGTTTGAATTGCCCATCATCGCCAGCGGCTTTTCGCGGTCGGTCTTCAGTGTGGGCACGGCAGCCAACAGGCTCTTCGTGTAGGGATGTTCAGGGCTCACAAGCAGGCGCACGCAGGGACCGGACTCCACGACCTGCCCGGCGCGCATCACCGCTACGCGACCGGCGATCTGGCCCACTACCGCCAGATCGTGAGAGATGAAGAGCATCGCCAGGCGATGTTCGCGCTGCAAATCCTTGAGCAGCGCCAGGATCTGCGCCTGCACGGTGACGTCGAGGGCCGTTGTGGGCTCGTCGGCGATGAGCAGGCGCGGACGGTTGATGAGCGCCATGGCGATGAGGATACGCTGCCGCTGGCCGCCTGAAAACTGGTGCGGGTAGTCGCCGTAGCGGCGTGCCGCATCGGCAATTGCTACGGCTTCGAGGGCCGCGATAGCCCTTCGCCTCGCCTCTTTGGCCGTCCACGAGCGCGCGTGCGCGGTGCCGCATTCGGCCACCTGGCGGCCGATAGACATCACCGGATTCAGCGCGGTCATCGGCTCCTGGAAGATCATGGCGATCTCGCGGCCACGGATGCGGCGCAAGCCGCCGTTCGAAAGCCGCAGCAGATCCGCCTCACCCGAGACCGCTGGGGGATCGGCGCCCTTGCCTCCAGTTGCTTCCTGCGCGCCGTGCGCCGCTGCCCCGCGCCACAAAATGCGCCCCGCCACCTGCGCCGTTGGCCCCAGCAGGCCCAGGATGGCAAGCGCCGTGGCGCTCTTGCCCGAGCCCGACTCGCCCACCAGTCCCAAAACCTCGCCCTCGTCGATGCTCAGGCTTGCGCCGCGCACCGCCTCCGCGGCTCCAAAGCGAACCCGAAGGTTCTGAATGTCGAGAAGAGCGCCCATGCAGCCATCCTACGGTGTCCTGCCCGCTGGCGTCCGCCGCGGCCGGCACAAGCCTGTTCCGCCAGCCAGTCAACCCTGTGTATAGTGGGTGGAACGCGGCCAATCTCCGTTCTGCCGCCGCTAACCGACCGCCCCACGGCCTCAAAGGACCAGGATGAAATGACGGAAGTCGAGGAGGGTTCCAGCACGCAAGCCGCCCTGGACCGCGCGGTGAGCCGTACCTATCGCCGGCTGGGCATCTACCTGATGTTCGCCTACGTGGTCGCCTTTCTTGACCGCGCCAATGTAGGCTATGCCAAACAAGCCTTGCAGGCCTCGGTGGGCATCTCGGATGCTGTCTACGCGCTGGGCGCGGGCCTTTTCTTCATCAGCTACTCGCTGTGCGGATTCCCCTCGAACCTGGTCCTGCACCGCATCGGCGCCAAGATCTGGATCTCCACCCTCATGGTAGGCTGGGGCGTCGCATCCATGGCCATGATGTTTGTGCATGGCAGCACGTCCTTCTATGTTTTGCGGCTGCTCGGCGGCATGGCCGAGGCGGGCTTCTTCCCCGGTTGCATCCTCTATCTCACCTATTGGTTCCCCAATCGCATTCGCGGCGAGATTCTGGGCTTCTACTACATCGGCGTGCCGCTGGCG
>JAKABE010000019.1 GCA_021801945.1 Acidobacteriota bacterium | reverse complement strand
ATCGCGCGGTGAACAAGTACCAGGCGTCACTGCGCCGGGCGGTTGCGCAGGCGGTCAAGGCCGGCATACCGACGCCGGCGTTTTCCACTGCACTGGCGTTCTTTGACGGCTACCGGTCCGCGCGGCTGCCCGCCAACCTGCTGCAGGCCCAGCGAGATTATTTCGGCGCCCACACATACGAGCGCGTGGATCAGCCGCGTGGGCAGTTCTTCCACACCAACTGGACCGGCCACGGCGGGCGGGTTTCATCGTCTACCTATAACGCATAACCGCGCCGCTCGTCGTGCGCATCTCATCTACCCGATGCGGAGAGCTCATAGAGGTTCCAGAACCGCTATGCGCAAAAGCTCTCCGCGGTGGACTGCACACAACAGCGCCCGCGAAGTGAGTGATAGATGATAGCCCCATGGCGCCCAGCCTTGGAGAAGAGAGTGGAATCCGCCGGCACAGCCCCCGCAGGGGCGTCAGAGCAGACTTCACGTGGCGCCGGGCACTCTTAGAGTAGTTCTCAGTTCTTCCGTTCCACCAGGTAGCGGGCTACGGACTTGAGCCCGTCGGCGCGGCTACCGTAGGGATCGAGCGCGGCAAAGGCTTCTTCAATCAACTGCTCGGCGTCGCGACGGCTCTGCTCGATGCCGTAGACCGCTGGCCAAGTGGCTTTTTCCGTGGCCTGGTCTTTGCCCGCGGTCTTGCCCAGATGCGCCGAATCCACGGTCATGTCGAGCACATCGTCCACGATCTGGAAGGCCAGGCCGGCCTTGCGCCCGAAGCGGTCCAGACGCGTCACATCATCGGCGGTTGCGCCCGAGTAAATCCCACCGCTCACCACGCTCACGCGGATCAGTGCGCCGGTCTTGGCGCGATGAATTGCCTCCACCATTTCCGGCGTAGGCTTCAGATGTTCGCTCTCGATGTCCAGAACCTGCCCGCCAATCATCCCTTCCACGCTGCCCACGGCGTTCGCGATGAGCCCGATGATCTGCACGGCGGCCGCGGGCGGACATTCGAGCCCTGCCAGCACCTCGAAGGCGCGCGTCTGCAGCGCGTCGCCCGCCAGGATGGCGATGGCTTCGCCGAAGGCCACATGGCAGGTAGGCTTGCCGCGGCGTAGATCGTCGTTGTCCATGGCCGGCAGGTCGTCGTGGATGAGCGAGTAGGTGTGCAGCATTTCCAGGGCTGCGCCGAGCCGCTCGATG
The DNA here is from genome assembly GCA_021801945.1 of Acidobacteriota bacterium. The sequence continues at coordinate 19,570 of JAKABE010000019.1, read as the reverse complement.
CCTTTCGGCAGGGCACCGGCGATTGTCACTCCGGCCTGCATGGCCAGCACCGGCCGCAGCCGCTTGCCGCCGGCAAAGACTGAGTGGCGCATGGCTCCGTGAATCGACTGAGGCACGGTCTCCACACTGGGAATCAGCGCCTCCAGAGCGCGGTCGGTCAGCTCCGCGCCTTCTTGAATCAGCGATTTCACGTCGGCAGGCATCGAACTCATGATAACCGAGACCGAGGTTGGCTGCGCTTTCCCCTCCGGCGCCCAGAAAGAAATGAGCGGCGCATTTCTTCATTCGCCTGATGGATTTATGGCAGCAGCCGCAAGGTGTGCTGAGTGGCCGCTAGGACCGCCTTTTGGGTAAATGGCAGTGGGAAGGTCGTTCCACCGTACCAGGCCTTCCACTGGTCGCGGAAGTAGGGGCTCAGCGGGTTGCCGCTCTCGCCAAGCACGATGTTCTCCGTTGAACCGTCGACGTTGCTCCAGTCCATGGTGAACCGCTGCGAGGGCCCAAACGCGCGCCCCACCTGCTTGACCGTTACGCGGTCGCCGCTCAGCGGCTGCGGGCCGGTTCCGGCAATTCGGGCGATGAAAGGCAGAAACCGCGCCAGCGGGTGTTCCAGATCCACAACGTGCCAGCTTCCGTAGACCCACCGTGAAAGGTCGCTGGGCGCATCTCCGTCTTCCATGCCCTTGCGCACGGCCTCGGTCAACAGCGAGTTCCAGTTCTTGTAGCCCGGCGGCAGCCACCGCGGGTCGGCGTGCATCACGATCTCTTCCAAGGCAAAGTTGGCTTCGCCCCAGTGGTAGTCGGTCCACAGCTTGCCCAACTTGGGCTTCAGAATCAGCGGCCACAGGGCGGCACGCGCCCTGGTCTCGATTGAGGCCGCCGCCGAGTCCGTCGTCAGCCGCCCGTCCCACGCCCGCATCAGCCTGGCCGCCTGGCGCAGGCGCGCGTCGCCGTAGCCGTTGGGGCCGGGTGTGTTGTCGATGGCATCGGCAAAACGTTGAGCAAACTCGTGGTCCAGTTCGCTGTAGATGTCGGTCTGCACGGTGAGCATGTCTTTGGGAGTGAGCCCGGAGCGACCATCGAGCATCTGGTGGATGCGCTCGACGCGGTAAGGGTCGATCCAGTTCAGCGTCAGCGGATACGGCGACTTCGCCGTCGTGACGCGCGAGTTGGCCGTGGCCAGAAAGCCCGAAGGCGGGTCGAACGCATGGGGCATGTCGTCGAAGGGAATGTAGCCGTCCCACTCATGCCCGCCGCCTGTGACCGGCACGCCTATCAGGCCTGCTGGCCGTATCGGGACCTTGCCCACAGCATGATAGGCAATGTGTCCCTGGTCGTCGGCGTAGACCACGTTTTGCGTCGGCCAGCACCATGCCGCCAGCGCCGCTGAAAACACCTTCCAATTTGACGCCGTGTCGATGGCGTAGAACGGAATGGTGTTGAGCGTGGGATCGTAGAGCGTCCACTTGAGAGCGATAGCGGGATTTTTCCCACGCAGCAGGGGATTCACGAGCGGCCCGTGGTCCGTAAGTTCGACGTTCAGATGTACGTCCCTGCGGCCGCGCACGGGAATCAGCTCGTGATCCACGGCCAGCGGCTTCCAGCTTCCGTCCGCCGCCAGGTAATCGCCCTTGCCGTTCAGCTTCTCGATGTAGAGGTCCTGCACATCGCCTTCCAGCGCGGTGAATCCCCAGGCCACGTGCTTGTTGTGGCCGGCAACCACATAGGGCATTCCCGGCAACGTGACCCCGGTTGCGTGAAAGCCCGGGGTCCCCGACGACGGGTCTTTGTCGTTGGGGTGGGAGCCCGGGGTCCCCGACGACGGGTCTTTGTCGTTGGGGTGGGAGCCCGGGGTCCCCGACGACGGGTCTTTGTCGTTGGGGTGGGAGCCCGGCGCGCGCAGGTCGGCCATGTACCAGATGTTGGGCACCGTCAGGCTCATGTGCATGTCGTTCGACAAGAGCGGCTTGCCGCTGGCGGTGTGGCTGCCGGCCACCACCCATTCATTCGATCCCGCCGCACAGCCGTTGCAAGTAGGCTGTCCTAGCTGGCTCAACAGTGCGCGCGCTCCCTCGAAAGCCGCCCACGCGGTTTGCGGCTGCGCAGTGTCTGGCACAGCGCGCTTACCCTGGGTGTTCTCGTCCTTCTTTTTCAATCTTCGAATCTGCCGCGGCGGGGCAGGCTCGGCCTCGGTTCCGGCGGGCGGGCGATCGCGCCACGACCCGACCGGATACAGATCGGCCTCCAGCTTCGCGTTCTGTAGCTTGGCGGCGACGCGGGCGCGGGTCAGCTTGGTCACGGCCTCCGTGTCCAGCACCTGCACCTCCATCAGCCCCACGCTGATGGAGTCCACGCTCGTCCACGGCCTGGGCCGGTAGATCAACAGCTTGAACTCGACGGGCAACGTGCCTGACTTTTCGCATTGCGCGATGTAGAGGTTCACGCCCCGCGCGTAGTCGTCAAGGCGCGAGCGCTCGGCCGCGGGCAGGTTCCTGTAAATGCGCTCGGCTGTGCGGCGAATCTGCAGCACCCGCTCTGTCTCGTCGTGCTTCACCAGCGCCGGGCCCATGATCGCAGCTAGGCCGCCTTCGGCGTTGCGCCGGAGGATGTCCATTTGCCAGAGCCGGTCCTGCGCCGTCACGTAGCCCTGGGCCAGGAAGAGATCAGCCTGGTTCTCCGCGTCGATATGCGGCACGCCGTGCGCGTCACGGCGCACGACGACAGGCGCTTTGAGCCCTGCCAGATGCACGCTGCCGTCGAGCTGGGGTAGCGCCGCAAGGGTGGCCGAGCGCAGCCACACCAACCCGCATCCGGCCGCCGCTGCAAGCAGAACCAGCAGGCAGATCGCCGTCCAAATCAGAATCCGCGGCCAGGGGCGTTTTCGTTGGGGAGGCGGTGGCGCACCAGCCGAGGGGGCTGGGCCCGATGAGTGCGAATCAATCATCGGTTAGCTCCAGGATCGCTCTGCGCCAATCGATTGCCCCGCGCACTTCGTCGCGGCCGGTCAGTTCAGAGCTCGTTCCGTGCGTGTGCAGACGTTTATCCCACCGCCGTCTCTGCGGCAGCAGCAGACGGCCGCTTGCGGCCGTAAACGAGGATCAGAACCACCAACAGCAACAGGATCGCGCCCAGCACCAGCACGCTGCCTTCAGGGCCATCCGTGCCCCCGCTCCAGAACACATTGCCGGCTGGCGTGGTGGTGAGGAGATGGCCTTTGGAGACAAATCCGCTATCGGCTGTGCCGTAAAAATAGGTCTCCGCCCAGTCCCAACCCGCATGGCAGCCGATGGCCCACCATGCCGAGCCGGTGGCCCAGATGCTCACGCAAAAGACAAAGCCGATTGCCGCTGCGGAGAAGATTCCGATCCAGTTCTCGCCGCCGTTGCCCGTATGCATAAAGCCGAACACGGTGGAAGTAGCCCACGCCGCCTGCCAGAAGGCACTGCTTGCCGCAGCCCTTCGGTGGAGGGCAAGGCAAGGGAAGAAGCCCAGCAGGGCCATCGCGTACACGCCCCACGGACCGTGACCCTTGGTTCGGAGCGCCAGATCCAGGCAGCATGCGGCCACAATCCCTAGCGCCCACCAGAAGTTGATGCCGCGCGTCAGGGTGAATTGGAAATAGCAGCGGAAGATTCCCTCCTCCACGCAGCCCACCACAAGAAATGTGAGGCCCCAGAGTGCGGCGTAGCGGACGATCTCAGCTCCAGAGAGCGCCACAGGCCCAAAGTGTACCCAGCCACCCGCCGCCATTGAGCCAATCAGCGCCGACAGCGCCAGAAAGCCTGCCACCAACCCGAAGAAGAAATGTTGCGGCCGACGCGAGCCGCGCAGGTTGTAATCCAGAATCCGCCGCCGCTCGAACCATCCCACAATGGCCGCCGCCCCCAGCATGGCCAGGAACATGACCAGCTCTCGGAAAAAAGATTGGGCGGCTGTAAATTCAAACTTCTGCCTTAGAAGATGCGCACCCACCAGGATCTTGCCGACAGCCGTCATGAAAGCAATCAACAAGGCCACGAACATCAGCACCGACCAACCGGCGCGAAGACCCTGCTCCCCAATGAAGATCCACCGCAGGCCGTGATAAGGCTCTTCTTCGGGGCCTTCCGGGCCGGGCGTAAATGCTTTCTCGGAATCTCCTGTAGCGGGTGGTGTTTCCTCCATCGAGGACTGCTGCTCCGGCTCCATCAAGCCTCCTTCATCAAAGCCTCTTGTCAGCCGCATTGTACCGGCATCAACGCCGCCCCAGAAAGGGCAATCCGCATCATTCCTTCGAAACAATCACCCTCGTACGAACTCCTCTCGCATCGCGCTTCTGCGCCGCTTCATCACCATGCTGAACCGCTAGCCCGTTGCTGCATTAAGGCGATTAGAAGCAGAGCGACTCCAGAGCCTCTTGTCTCCAGGGCCGTGTCAGCTGCAGGACAGGTTACACGCGAGGTCTGCTACTGCATTTCGCTGGGCTTTCCGGCCACTTGTAAGTCATTTTGCACGCTGAACACTCCAGGGACGCTGTTGGCTCGAATACCCGCCATGTTCTTGTCAGCTTGGCTATCGACCGCGCCATACAGCTCTACGTGGCCGTTCTGCACCGAGATGCGGATGGGGCGGACAGGATTAACATCGTACTTGCTCAGTGGCGCAAAGCCATAGATCGCCTGCTCTTCCTGGATGCGTATCTGGTTGTCGATCTGTGAGACCGGGTCGACCGCCATATGGTCCACTACGTCCTTCACGCCGGGCGTGGCGATCACCAGGTCCAGGTCGGCATTCCGGTTGATGTAGTTGTGCACGTGGCCGCCCAGAATCACCACGCCGTCGCGGACGCTGACGGTAACGGCATCGAAAACATTGCCGAATCCAACGCGATTGTATGCCAGCGCCGTGGCAAGTTTGTCCTGCAACTCTTGGTCGGGGACGCTGGGTCCGGTTACCTCGATCTCGTTGCGCACGGCCTTTACGCCCCTGGTATGCAACACGCGGTTTTCGGCGTCGCTCTTGTAGGCAAAAAGGCTCACCGTACCGGTGAGCGTGGCAATTTTGTCGTTCACCGTTACCTTTACATTCTTGAACTGTTTCTTGCCGAGCCGAGCCGCCGCTTTGCGCTCCACGGTACTCTCCCGTTGCTGTGCGCTTGCCCTGGCCCGCGGCGCGGCCCACGACGCCTGCGTAGAGCTCAAAAGAACTCCGGCGAGCACAGCCGCCAGAATTACCGTCCCGATTCTACATAGGGTCTTGTTCATTTCAAATCCTCCATCCGCAGTGCTCGAGGAGAAGTCCACTCCGCCGAGTAAATTGTGCCGATTTAGCAAGGTATCATAAGTTACCGCAGGCGATTCGATTGAAAGAGAGCAGCGGAAGTAGCCGCCCTTGCGGAGAAGCTGGACAGCAGGCGCTGCGCCATAGCGCCGTCCTGCACCAACTGCATATGCGCTTGTTCATTGGCATTCCGATCGCGAACGCGGTGGTCGCCGAACTCGCGGCGATTTCCGCCCGCCTGCGCTCCGCGGCGGATAGACTGCGTTGGGCAGCACCCGATACCTGGCACATCACCCTCCAATTTCTAGGCACCGTCAGCCCCGAGCAGTACAGCTGTCTGACCACCCACCTTGGGGAACTGCGCTCGCAGCCTGTCCCCATCCATTTGGGGACCTTGGGAGTCTTTGACCGCGCAGGCATCTTTTATGCCGGTGTCGAGCTCTCCCCTGCGCTCGTCTCGCTCCAGCAGCGCGTTGTGACCACAACCGCTCGCTACGGCTTTCTGCCGGAGAGCCGCCCCTTCCGCCCCCACATCACGCTGGCCCGCTCGAAGGGTCATGACTGCGGTCAGCAACTCGCCGGACTGATGACCAAACTGCGCATCCAGCCGCGCTTCACCCCCTTCGCCGCTCACGAGTTCTTGCTCTACGAAAGCCATCTCCGGCCTGGCGGCTCCCAGTACGAGGTCCGCGCACGTTTTCCGCTGTAACAGCTCTCCTTCTGCTACAGACTGAGCCGGAGACTCCATAGGCCGTTTTTCAACATAAACGCCTCTTTTGTGTTATTGACGATATATCTGGCCACGAATTATCGTTTCTTCCCAGCGGCTAGTCTAGACTCAGCCGGAAAGTAGATTCATTGATGAAACGGCCACGGAACATACCTGATATTCCTGCCGTTGCGATTGCTTTTTTCGCCTTGCTGCTTGGCATCATGGTAGCCGCAAGAAATTTATCCCCTTCCCTGACTCCTCAAAGCCGGTCGCAATTTTTTGGCGTCGCCTTTCCCCCAATTGCTGCAATTAGTGCCCTTTTCTTCGTTGTTGTTGGCCTGGTTCTCCTCAAATCATTGGCAGACCGCCACGCGAGGATCGAGCGGGATTTGCTGGAAGCTTTCTTCGAGCATATCCCGGACCATGTTTTCTTTAAGGACCGCAACAGCCGCTTCCTGCGCATCAACCGATCGCTGGCGAGATATATAGGATTGGCCGATCCGGAACAAGCAATCAACCAGACCGATGCCGACATCTTCAGTGCGGAACACGCCAACCAAGCACTTGCAGACGAGCAGGAAATCATTCGCACAGGCCAGCCCCTGATTGGAATTGAGGAGAAGGAAACCTGGCCGAATGGACACGAAAGTTGGGTGCTCACCACAAAAGTTCCGCTCAAGAATCACCGCGGCGAGGTCATCGGCACGATGGGGATCGCTCATGATATTACCGATCGCAAACAGGCTGAGGTGCGAATCCGGTACATGGCGCTGCATGATGCGCTCACTGGACTCCCCAATCGCGCCCTATTGCAGGATCATCTTGCCCAGGCGATTGCACTGGCCCGTCGTAATCACGACAAGGCTGCCGTACTCATGCTCGACCTGGATCATTTCAAGAGGGTTAACGACTCGCTCGGCCACTCCGTAGGCGACCGCCTCCTGGAGACAGTTGCGATGCGACTGAAAGCCGGCCTGCGTGCGAGCGATATCGTGGCGCGCCTGGGCGGAGACGAGTTCGTGATCCTTCTTCCGGTTGTCGCCGATAATTCCGATGTCGAGCAAGTTGCGCACAAGGTGCTGGCTGCGCTGGTTGAGCCTTTTGAGGTTGAAGGCCGTGTGTTGCAGATCGGCGCCAGCATCGGCATGAGCCGCTACCCGGAAGACGGGGAGGATGTAGAGGTCCTGTTGCAAAGCGCAGATGCCGCCTTGTATGAAGCTAAGAGGAATGGGCGTGGCATCTGTAGCTTCTTTACGCCGGAGTTAAGTGATGCATTGCGGCGCCGTCAGAAGCTTGAAAGCGATCTCCATGGAGCCTTCGCCCGTCGTGAGTTCGTCATTTATTACCAACCCCTGGTTTCCACGATCTCCGGCCGCATCACGGGCGTGGAAGGACTCTTGCGCTGGCGACACCCGGAAGAGGGACTGATCTTCCCCAACCAGTTTGTTCCTATTCTGGAGGAGCTGAGGAAGATGGTGGAGGTTGGCAACTGGGTGTTAAAGACAGCCTGCCTCCAAAATGCCGCATGGCAGAAAGAAGGACTTCCACCGGTTCGGATGGCAGTCAACGTTTCTTCTCAGCAGTTTTATCGAGGTGATCTTATAGAGACTGTGAAACGGGTGCTGCGCGAGACCGGCTTGGACCCTAAATGGCTCGAATTGGAGCTGAATGAGTCTCTCACCTTGGATGACTCAGAAACCACGATCAGGATATTGCGGGACCTTAAGGAGATTGGCATAAGCCTATCGTTGGATGACTTTGGCACTAGCTGGTCATCGTTGTCTTATCTAAGACGGTTTCCGCTCGACCGTATCAAGATTGACCGATCGTTTATACGGGACATATCCTCTCAGCCGGTCGCGGAAGCAGTAACCAAAACCGTTATCAACCTGGGACGCAATCTCGGTCTCGCTTGCACCGCAGAGGGCGTTGACTCACACCAGCAACTTGAGTATCTGAAAGAGCTCAACTGCTCCGAAATCCAGGGATTCCTCTATAGCCCCGCATTGCCGGCTGCGGCATGCACAGAGGTGCTGCGTTTAGGCGAGGTAAGGGCGATTGCATCAAGGTAGAGAAGTGAAGGGTTAGTTAGATAAAAGCTTCTACAACAGACTACAACAAGGAAACTCTCTCGGCGGCTGGATTGCGTGCGATAAATACTCTGAAATCGAAGGACCTGAGAGTATCTTCACGTAACGCACTTCTATTAACGAACTAGAAAGCTGCTCCTTCAGGATGAAACCGTCACTTTGCTGTGTGCCCCGCCCAGAAACAGGCAGAAGTAAAGTGCCGTAACTCCTGAAGCAACATTTGCCCATCTGGGATCACTCAGACTCTTTCTTGGGGAAGCCTCGTCGGTTCTATCTCAGCAAATCTTCCAGGGCCGTGCTTAAATCAGTCTTTTCGTCACGATACTTGACGATGACCGGGGCGTAAAGGCCTAGGCCCCAGGCTTCGCCATTAGGATGCCCCTTGCCCTTGGCGACCGCGCGAGAGCCGGGGACAACCACCGCGTTCTCCGGCACGATCAGGGGGTAATCTGCCGTTGCCCGCACCACCTCGCCCTTCACCAGATCAAAGACCGGCGTGCCGCGCGTCAGGATGGTTCCAGCAGCCAGGACCACCCCCTTGCGCACGATCGTGCCCTCGTACACGCCTGTGTTGCCGCCCACCAGCACGTCATCCTCGATGATCACCGGACTGGCGTTTACCGGCTCCAGCACGCCGCCGATCTGCGCCGCTGCGCTCAGGTGTACGCGTTTGCCAATCTGCGCGCAGGAGCCGACCAGCGCGTGCGAGTCCACCATCGTGCCCTCGTCCACAAACGCGCCCGCGTTGACGTACATGGGCGGCATGCACACTACGCCCCGCGCCACATACGCCCCGCCGCGCACCGACGAGCCGCCGGGAACCAGCCGCACTCCGCCATCCGGGGAAAATTGCCGCACCGGGTAGGTGTGCTTGTCCACAAACGAAAGGTTCCCGGCCGCGGTCTCTTCCAGTCTGCCCAGCCTGAAGCCGAGCAAGATCCCCTTCTTGACCCACGCGTTCACCCGCCAGCCGGTCGGCGCGCTCGGGTCCGGCTCTGCTGCTCGCACTGTGCCTGCCTCCAGCACCGCTCGCAGCGCAATAAAGGCACTCATCGCCGCTGGGTCGCTCGCCGCCGCCGCCCCGGCGGCAAAGTATCGCTCGATCTCTTCTTGCAGTTGACTGGTTTTCATGTCTATCCGAGTCTATCAATTCGGATTGGACAGGAACGGCCAGTTCAGGGCAATCCAAGATGGGTGTTGGGCGAATTGGAACTTCTATTCGGAGAGCTGCGCACGGCGCCTGGGTCTTGTATGGTCTTGATCAGGAGCTTGCCATGGATTATCGAATTCGGGACAAGTGTGCATTCGTGTGCGCAGGAGCGCACGGAATTGGCGAGGCGGTCGCGGACCTGCTGACGCAGGAGGGCGCCCGCGTGGTCGTGGCGGACCGTGACGAAACAGTGCTCAGGGAAAAGGCCCAGCGCTGGGCAGGCGTGACGGCTGCGGATCTGGCCACTGCCGATGGCGTGGCCCGTGCGGTTGCCGCAGCCCTGGACGAATTCGGTCGTGCGCCCGACATTCTGGTCAACAACCTCGGAGTGGGCAATGCCGCCAACTTTGAGGGGCTGACGGATAGTGATTGGAAGCGCAGCTTCGACGTCAACCTGATGGGGACCATCCGCATCTGCCGCGTGCTGCTGCCGCGCATGGCCGAGCAGGGCGGGGGCTCGGTAGTGAATACCGTCTCGGACCTCGCCAAGCAGCCGGAGCCGGGCATGATGGATTACGGCGTCTGCAAGGCCGGCCTGCTGTATCTGACCAAGGCGCTGGCACGGAAATACGTACCGCGGGTGCGGGTGAACGCGGTCCTGCCGGGTCCCATCTGGTCCCAGATGTGGACGCGCCCCGGCGGGATTGTGGATCAGCTCGTGGCTGAATACGGCGTGAGCAAGGAGGAGGCTGTGGAGCGCTTTCTGGAAGAGCGGTACATGCCCCTGGGGATTGGAGAGCCGATGGATGTGGCCCACGCCGTGGTTTTTTTGGCCTCGCCGCTAGCCAAGTTCATCACCGGCGCGGGCATCGACATCGGGGGCACGCTGCGCGGTCTCGTCTGACCGCGAGGCAAAAGCCAGGCTCCTTTAACCACCGTTTGAGAAGTCTATCCTAAGGGGAACGGGCCAGGAGGCCCAAGTCGCTGTGCCAACCCAATCAATGTCCTCTGTACTGGCTGCGGCGGGCGGAAGCTTTTTGCTGGAGAGCCTCCAACCGGAGCAGGTGTTTACCCCCGAGGACACGACCGAGGAGCAGCAGCAGATTGCCGCCACAGCCGCGCGATTTGCGCGCGAGGAGATTCTGCCCGCGGCGGCAGCCATCGAGGTCAAGAAGCCGGGTGCTATGGCGGCGCTGCTGCGCAAGGCGGCTGCGCTGGGGTTTACGGCTGCGGACGTTCCTGAGCAGTACGGCGGGATGGGAATGGATACCGTCACCTCGGTGCTCATCACAGACCGCCTGTCGGTCCTGGCAAGCTTCTCGACGGCGTTTGGCGCACATGTAGGCATCGCCACGTTGCCCGTGCTGTGGTACGGCACGGAGGAACAGAAGACGCGCTACCTGCCCAAGCTGGCCAGCGGCGAGTGGATTGGGGCGTATGCGCTCTCAGAGGCCAGCTCCGGGTCGGATGCCATGAACATCCGTACCCGCGCGTCGCTCTCGGCCGACGGCAGCCATTACACGCTCGATGGCGAAAAACAGTGGACCACGAACGGCGGCATCGCGGACCTATATACGGTCTTTGCCAAGATCGACGGCGAGAAGTTTTCGGCTTTCCTGGTGGAGCGGGGAACGCCGGGCCTGAGCGTCGGCGCCGAAGAGCACAAGATGGGGATTCGCGGTTCGTCGACCTGCGCTCTGGTCTTCGCGGGATGCAAAGTACCGAAGGCCAACCTGCTGGGCGAGGCCGGCAAAGGCCACCACATCGCCTTCAACGTGCTCAACGTGGGACGGTTCAATCTGGGCGTGGCCTGCGTCGGCGGCGCGCGCCAGGCGCTGGACGAGATGATCCGCTACGCCAAGGAGCGACGTGCCTTCGGCAAACCGATCGCGGAGTTCGGGCTGATCCAGAGAAAGATTGCGGCCAGCTCTGCGCGGCTCTTCGCAGCCGAAAGCATGGCTTACCGAACAGCAGGGCTGATCGACGCCAGCCTGGCTACCGCGGAAGGCGAGCGGCAGCAGGCTAGCGACGTTCCGGCGCGCCTCGCAGAGTACGCGGTCGAGTCCTCAATCATGAAGGTCTACGGTTCGGAGATGCTCAGCTTGGTGGCCGACGAGCTGGTCGCCACCATGGGCGGTGTCGGCTATGTCGAGGCGTATCCGGCGGAGCGCTACTATCGTGATGCGCGCATCAACCGCATCTTTGAGGGCACCAACGAAATCAACCGGCTGATCATCACCGGCTGGTTGATGAAGCGCGCCATGAAGGGCAAACTGCCGCTCCTCGCGGCCATCAAGAGGGTAATCGACGAGGCCACACTGCCGCCAGAGCTCGACGGCGCCGTGGGGACGGACGCACTGCTGGGGCGCGAGGCGGCCGTGCTGGCGGCGGTGAAAAAGATGGCGCTGTTCGCATCGGGTGTGGCCAGCCAGCGATTCATGACCGAGCTTGAGGAACAGCAGGAAGTGATGGCCGACCTCGCCGACATAATTGGACAGATCTACGCACTGGAATCGGCTTTGCTGCGGGCACGCAAGCTTGCCCTCGCGGGCCGCAGCACCGCGGAGGCTGCGGCGGCAATGACTGGGTTGCTAGCCGAAGAGAGCATGGCGCTGGCCGAGCACGCCGCGCGCAGGGTGCTGGCGGCCTGCGCCGAGGGAGACGCCCTGCGCACGCAACTGGCAATTTTGCGCCGTCTCGCGCGCTTCATGCCCACCGATGCGGTGACCTTAAGCCGTACAGTGGCGCAGTTCGCGGTCGGACTGGCAAGATATCCAATCTTTTGACGCAGTTTCCTGGCGCCATCCCGTTAGGGATGGATGATATCCACGATCTCCTTGTCGGGCTTGCTCCACGCGGCGGCGCCTTCCTGGGTGAACTTGCGCGTCGCGTCATCCCAGTGAAGCCTGGTGATGGAGTCATGGCCCTGCTCATACCGATAAGTGGTCCCGTCGTCTGAGAAGAGCGTGAAATTTCCATCGGCTCCGGGATAGACGCGGATGGAAGCAATTCCCTGGTGTTGCTGCGTGCTTAGAATCGTCGTGCCCAGCGGCACAATCGAGCCCGCCCGAACGAACAGCGGCAGTACGTCGATGGGCGCGGCCACGGTAATCGTCTGCCCTCCCTTGTAGCGTTGGTTGGTCCAGTAGTTATACCAATCGGCGCCCGCCGGCAAGTAGACGGAACGGGTAGTGGCTCCCTGCGTGGTGACGGGCGCAACAAGAAATGCGGAACCGAACATATATTCGTCGGTGATATTGGCAACCTTGGGATCCTCGGGAAAATCCATAAAGAGAGCGCGCATGAAGGGAGCGCCCGTCTGGTAGGTGTGATAAGCCTGCGAATAGATGTACGGCATCAACTGATAGCGCAGGCGCAAGTACTTCTCCAAAATCGGTTCTGCCTGCTTCCCGTACGCCCAGACTTCGTTGTGCTCACGCTCGCCGTGCGCCCTCATTACCGGCTGGAAGGCTCCCCACTCAAACCAGCGCACAAACAACTCTGGATAGTCTGAGTAACCGTCAATGTTGGCCCGCGCGCCCGCAGGAGACACCAGCGGCGTATGTGCCGGATGATAACTGGGGTAGATCGGGGGCGAGAAGAAGCCGGCGATATCCGTGTCCCAATAGGGCATGCCGGAGGCAGTAAAGTCCAGGCCCGCAGGAATGGAGCGCTTCAACATGTCCCACGTGGCTTCGATGTCGCTTGACCAGAAGACTGTGCCGTTGGCTTGTGCTCCCAGGTAGGCCGCACGCGCCAGCGAAAATACCCGCCGGCTCTCGCCGTAATCGCGCCGGAAGCCGTCGTAAATGGAGGCGGTATGGAACAAGGGATAGATGTTGTAATACTCTCTCCCCGGACCTACGTGGAAGACATCGTTAATGGGGTCGATGTCGGGTTCAGTTTCGTCGAGCCACACATAGCTGAAGCCATCTTTCCTTATGTAGCGATCCCTGATCTCATCCCACCACCATTTGGCAGCGGCAGGATTCGTGGTATCGATGTTGGGGCCGACCACGGTTGAAGTGTAGTGTGGAACGCCGGCCGCCGTGTTGATGAACCAGCCGTTCTTGGCGAGCAGTGAGTAAAACGGGCTGCCAGGGGCAAAGTGCGGCCACACGCTGATGAGCGTATTGATGCCCATGGCATGAAGTTCTTTATTCATGGCCGCTGGATCGGGCCATCGGGATGGGTCGAGGTCCAACGCGCCTTGCTGGGTCTCGTTCAGGAAGTCCACCACGATGATGTCCAGAGGCAGGTGCCGTTCGCGATAGCCCTTGGCAATCGCCAGCACCTGGGCCTGCGTTGGATAGATCGCCTTGCTCTGGATGTAGCCGTAGGCGGCCTTGGGCAGCAGATGCGTCACTCCGGTGAGTTGGCGATAGCCTTCGTATATCTGATCAGTGGTTTTGCCGGCGATGACAAAGAAGGAAACCCGATCTCCTACCTCTGATGTCCACACGTTCTGCTGGTTGAAGCCAAGATTGACGATCGTTCGCGACGGGTTGTCCCAGATAAGACCGTAGCCGCGGCTGGAAACCATGAAGGGAACGCAGACCGTCTCGCCGCCAATGGCGCCGTACTGGTGCCAGCAACGAATGGAATGGTCGCGCAGGTCGAGAAAGCCCTGCTGATGCTGGCCCAGCCCATAGTAGTGCTCGCTGGTCGGGGAATCGAAGGTGGCGGAGACGCGGTAGCCGGGCACGGCGCTCCCAGCGGGTGGCGGATTCCCAAAGGGGTCTCTGAAGCGAGCGCTCATCCCGGAGTTACGGAACATTGACCAACTCCACAGGGTTAGGAGCGGTTTTCCTGCAGCGGTGGTGATCGAGATCGTGTCGTAGTAAGGCCCGTGGAATTTCGCATTGCGAGGAGGTCCGCTGCCGAAGTTTTTCACCCTCAGCTCTTCATTCAGCGCGTCGAGGGGCAAGTGCGTAGGCCGCGAAAGGTCCACCGGCGCGACTCGGACGATCATCTTTCCCGAACGCATCACATCGTAGCCGTTAGACTCTGTCTGGTGGCTCCAGCCTGTCATCGACGGTTTGCCGACAAAGCCATATCCTGGCGGCGCCACGGCTGAGGCCTTTGCCTCGCTCATCGTGATGCGCACAATGTTGGGGCCGTAAGGCTCGACATCAAGGGTCGCATTGTCACGGGTCAGGACGAACCCTTGGGATGGCTCCTGAGCAGTGGCTTGATCCTGCGAAAAGGCAGCCAAGCCAAGCAGCACCAGCAGTATGGCTCCGAAGATCGTTCGGACATGCAGCGCTCTCTGCGCTCGCCGGGCGTTGGGGTCGGCGACGGTATCAGGCCTGATCAACGGATGCTTTCTCATCGCGAAGGATGGCGTCATTTGAAATTCACCTCCTGGCCGAAGACAAACGGAACCCATCCTAGGCACTGGAACCCGCTCTAGTCAATCCTGAGGGCTTAGCGGTAGTGAGTCATTTCAAAATGAACTTGCCCTCAGGGGCTGTACACGCAGCGGAAAAGCTCGCTAAGAGCATTGTCCTGTAAAAGCGCACGGCTTCGACCGCACCGTAAGTGCCGAAGAATCAAGGCGGTCTCTCGGCCCTGAGAAATGCTCTCTGCCGCTCTTCGCTCGTTGCTCCCTGTGCTTGGGCAGCTCGTGAAGGCCCTACCCTTCAAGGGCACCCACGGCCGGTCCGGGAGGGTGGTTTTGCTCCAAAATGATGCTGGAAACGTCTCCGGCGCCCTTACTCCGCCGCCAGTCGCTCCATCAGCCGGTCAAAGTCTTCCAGGCCAGCGTACTCGAAGATGACCCGTCCTCGGCCCTTGCGATCCTCAATGTGCACCTTCAGGCCAAGAGCTCGCTGCAAGCGCTCCTCGGCGTCGCGGACATTGGGGTCGCTGGGAGCTTCAGCTTTCGACTCCTTCTTTGCCTTGTGTTCCGGGTGCAGAAGCCCCTGCACATAGCCCTCTGTTTGGCGAACAGAAAGCGAAAGTGAAGCGACTCGCTGCGCTGCTCTCTCGATCTCCTCCGCATGTTCGAAGGCCAGCAGCGCTCGTGCGTGGCCAAAGCTCAGCTCGCCGGACTCAACCCGTGTCTGCACTGTCGCGGGTAGTCTCAACAACCGCAGAAAGTTGGCTACCGTCGCGCGATCCTTCCCGGTGCGTTGGGCCATCTGTTCCTGGGTCATGTGGAACTCGCGTGCCAGCCGCTCGAAGGCCCGCGCCTGCTCCATTGGGTTCAAGTCTGCGCGTTGCAGATTTTCGACGATGGTGATCTCCATCGCCTGTTCGTCCGAGACCTGGCGCAGGATGGCCGGAATCGTGGCTTTCCCAGCAAGCTGCGAGGCCCTCCAGCGCCGCTCGCCGGCAATGAGCTGGAATCGCCCGTTCGCGAGCGGACGCACCAGCACTGGCTGGACCACGCCGTTGGCGGTGATTGAGGCTGCCAGTTCAGCCAATTGCTCCGCGGCAATGCGCGAGCGTGTCTGGAACGGGTTGGGATCGATCTGATCTAACAGAATCTCGCGGGGGCTGCCGCCCTCGGCTTCGCCAGCTACGGGGGCATGGACCCGAGGAAGCAGCGAGTCCAACCCCTTCCCAAGGGCTCGTCGTTTGGTTTCCGTGGCAGCGATACTCATTCTTCTTCCATCCTCAAGCTCTGCGCAAGCAGCCCCCGTTCCCGAACGGCCGGTGGTGCAGGCAGGTTCAATAATTGACCTTGCGGGACGCCCTCTGGGTTCCGCACCGATAGGATCAACAGAATCGACAGGGTATTACAGGTTGCGGAAAAACTCGCTCTGAACAATGTGCTGTAAAAAGGAACGGCGGGGCATCCTCTGGATCTCGGGCCGTAAGTGCTGCAAAAGAAAGACAGAACCCTGGATCCCGCTGAATTAAGCGGTCTCGATCTCCCTCTTGTTGGGTGTTTTTCCGCAACCCGTTTCTCCCTGATGAACTTCTTTCCACGCCTTTAGCCTCACTACCACCCGCCCATGGTCCCCAGTTCCGGCGGACACCGGCCATCGGTTCGCTCGCCGAGGTCAAGCCACCGTCACGAATAGGGCCAGAATCGGACCTTTGCCTCCTGCCGGACCGAAGCTGAAGTCCGGCGTTCAGATTCGCGCGGGCTCTCCATCTTGTTCCGGGCCATGAACTCCCCTGCCAGCTCAAAGTAGGCCTCGGTGCCCCGCGACCGCGCATCGTAAAGGGCCACGGGCTTGCCGTGGCTCGGTGCCTCCGCCAGCCGGATGTTGCGCGGAATGACGGTCCGATAAAGCCGTTCGCGGAAGTGCTCGCGCAGCGTCTCCGTTACCTGTTGGGCCAGATTGGTGCGGTCGTCGTAGAGGGTCAGCAAAACCCCCTCAATCGCCAGGCCTGGGTTGAATGCACCGCGGACCCGCTCCAGGGTGGAGATCAACTCCGAGATCCCTTCCAGGGCAAAGTACTCCGCCTGCATCGGAACAATCAGAGTCTCGGCGGCGGCCAGGACGTTCAATGTAAGCAGATCCAGCGCCGGCGGGCAGTCCAAAATGATGAGGTCGAATTTGTCCCGGAGTGGCTGCAAAGCCTGGCGCAAACGCAATGCGCGGTCTTCGGCGCCAGCCAGCTCGATGTTCGCTCCGGTCAGATTCTTCGATCCAGGCAGCAGCCAAAGCTGTTCGACCTCGGTGGGCAGGATGACTTGCTCCGCCTGGCTCTCGCCCATTAGCACATCGTAGGTCGAACGGCGGCTGTCGTCCCGCTGAAAACCAAGGCCAGAGGAGGCGTTGCCTTGGGGATCGCTATCCACCAGGAGCACACGAAGGCCATGGATCGCAAGACACGCTGACAGATTGATCGCCGTCGTGGTTTTGCCCACACCACCTTTCTGGTTGACGATGCCGAGTACCTTACCCATGGCATTCCAGACTAAAGGGCGGGGCAAGCCTCATGCAGACCCTTGAATTGTGGAGAACTTGCCAAAACTGTGGAAAGTCTCCACGGCACGGGCAAAGCCCACACAGTAAGATACTGAAGCAAAAAGGGTTCGACCAGGAGCGCTCGCACTTACCTTCACCGTGTAAAAGTCTGCCGCAGTGGAAATCTTTTGCTTTTTAGGCCCGGCTGTGTTTTCCCTCCAGCTTCGGACCGATTCAGAATTCTGCCCAATTTGGGCTTTGTTCCACGTGGAACAGTCTCTCCATTCTGGCACTCCATTCCCGGTCTGTTCCACGTGGAACAGACCGAGGAGCAAATCATCCCGCTTCTAGCCCTCTTTACGTCGTCCCCCTCCGCATCGCACATCCCCGACAGAACACTCAGCCTTCACTGCCTCTACGATCCCCAAACGAGGGCACAACCCACCAGGTCTACTCAAGGAAGCGCCCTGCTTCCAAACAGCAGCGGGAATTCGAATGCAGATTTTGAACTTCATGTCCATTCAATGTCTCGGAATATTGCCGCCAATCAACCCCAGTAGGAGGCTGTCGGTGGCGGCGTCTGAACTTACGCGCGGATCCCCCTCACTGGAGTCGTGGCGCCCTCCCTCAGTCTGCTGCCTCAAAGCCGGCTCTGCCCATCCCCCCAAAGCTCTCAATTTGCCATCGGATTCGCGAGCACAGCCCCACTCATGACTTAGGACAGGCGGTTCTTCGAGAAGATCCAAGTGAGGTGAATCGTGGAAATTCAGAACGCATTCATCGGCAAAGAACATCGACCGTCTGGCAAAGAGGTCTCCTCAGTTGTTCGCGGCTCGGTCACAACCTGGGGGGGTTCTCCGGGCACTCCGCTCAGGGCATTGCATGCGCTAATTGGCAGTGCCCCACGCTAAAGTACGGCTGTGGACCCTGCAGCCCGTCCTTGGAAAACGAACCATCCTGTACGTGAGTCCCTCTGCGGACTGCTTTGGGGTCAGCCTTGTCCTCGACGACAAGGCCGTTGCTGCCGCGCGCGCCAGCGATCTATCCAAGAGTCTCCTCAAGGACCTCGCAGAAGCCAGGCGATATGCCGAAGGAACCAGCATCCGTCTCGTCGTTCGGAAGCCGGGAGACCTGAAAGCCGTTCGGGCGCTCGTCGAGATCAAACTGCAGAACTGATCCGTCGGCCCAGATCGAGTTGGCGGTTGATACCCCCTGGCAATCGAACTGGTGCCTCCCAGGAGAACGCTGGCCCCGCCGCTGCGTGTAGCGCTTGAACCGTTCCGGCTGTCGTCATTAGGCCAAGCCACCCTCCCGGCTTGACCAGGCGAGCGGCTGTCTCCACCGCTCGCGGCATCCGCTCCACCGCCCGCAGCACCGCGCAATCAAACTCCATTTCCAGTTCCTCGGCGCGGTGAGCGAATACCTTTGCCGCGATTCCTAGCACGCGCACCGTTTCTTGCAGAAATGCCGCCTTCTTGCCCTGCGACTCAGCCAGTGTGACCGCGATCTCCGGCCGGCAAATCGCGATGGGGACTCCGGGCAGCCCGGCGCCGGAACCGACGTCGAGCAGCGTGGCGATTCCGGCAGGCAAACCGCGTGCGCAGGCGATTGACTCTACGAAGTGCCGGGAGAGAATCTCCTCTCGGTCCTGGATCGAGGTTAGATTGACACGAGAGTTCCAGCGAAGAATAAGCGAAAGATAATCCTCGAAGCGCCGCTGCCCAACTGTGTCCAGCTCCTCTAACCCAGCCTCGGTTAGGAGTGCATTTAACCGCTCGCCAGCTGCATCTCCTGCCTCTCTCATCACTTGGCGGCCGATTCCCGCGGTTCCACCCCTCGATGCGAAGCTCTAGTGCTGGCTGCGGGCGGTCGCCGACCCTCTGCCGCCTCCACAAAGGACGCAAAGATTGCGCGAGAAAAAGCGCTCGCCGCATAGCTCCGTTCGGGATGCCACTGGACAGCGACTACGAAGTGGTCCGGAGCATCTAGCTCCAATGCCTCAATCACGCAATCTTCCGGCGAGACCGCACTCACGCGCAGGTTATCGCCGGGAACACGCACGGCCTGATGATGGCTGGAGTTGACCTGGACTTCCAATGGCTCTCCTAGCCGCGCATCAGACTGCTGACCGGGCTTGAAGAGCCCGCTCAGTCTCGACCCCGCCGCGATTCGCACTGGATGTGCCTCTACGACCTCCCGGCCCGCCCGATGATTGACCTTTGTCTTCAAGTCCTGAATCAGCGTGCCGTTCCGCCACACGTTCAAGCTTTGTGCCCCGTGGCAGATGGCCAGGATCGGCTTGCGCAGGTTGAAGGCGTCCTGCAACAGGAGCTCGTCCACGGCAGTGCGGGCCGAGTCCGCGGGACCGCACTCCGGAATTGGATCTTCGCCATATCTTTGCGGGTCGATGTCGTAGCGGCTCCCTGGCAGCAGAACTCCTTGCACCCAGGCCAGCCTCTTTGCAGCCTCTTCCTGAGGCTCATCCAGAGGC
>JAKABE010000365.1 GCA_021801945.1 Acidobacteriota bacterium | reverse complement strand
CAATGCGCATACCTTTCGTTCTCCATCGCATGGACGCGCATTGGAGATCATTGTTACTATTCACGACCCACTACCTTAGAAAAGCTCTCCAGGCTTGTGCCTGACGTTACCAGGCAACTTTTTGCCCCGTTCCTACGTCACTCGTATAGCGGCCTTTCGCATAGAAGGTGCCTCTGCACTTAGCAGCGCGTCCCCTTGCCTGATGTATTCTAAGTAACAGGAATAAGCCGTGAGTATATTCCGGAAACATTTGCGCGGGCACAACGCTCACAAGCGGATCTTCGTGATCGCGGCGACGGTTCTGTGCTTGCTGCTGCTCACGCTGCTGGCTGCTGCCCAGGCAGTGCACACGCACACCAACCCGAATGATGCCTACACCTGTCCGCTCTGCGTAGCGATGCATACCGTAGTCCCGGCCGCCATGGCCGCCGCCTTGATCATCCTGGTGCAGGTGGGAATCCCCGCGCCGGTTTCCAAGGCGCGCGCTCTCATCCGGTATTGGAATCCCAAACTCTTCACGCGGCCTCCGCCCAGCGATTGCTAGGGCATTTCCCCGATCTCTCGGATCAATCCGCTTTCTAGGCCCGCCGTTTCGTCAGCAGGCAAGACTCGCGTGAGCCTCCCAGGCTGCTTTCCGGTCGGGAAGTGTTGCCCATTGCACAAGTAGATCACCGCTGCGCTCTTGGCGCCGGCAAGACATGCCAGTGTTCTAGCAACCTTTCAGGAGACTTTTGATGGTACCTCATCGTCGCCTAATTGCGAGTATTCTTCCCCTACTCGCGTTGGCCCTTGTAGCGGTTCCAGCCTCCGCGCAAGTCGCTTTAGCCCTGGCGGCCGCTTCCGGCGCCGCGCAAATCGGCGGGGCAGGAAAGATTTACGGCGCCGTCACCGATCCAACCGGGGCCGTGATTCCAAACGCGTCGGTCCAGATTTCCAACAGTGTGAGCGGCTTTCAGCAGACCACGATCACCAACGCCACCGGGCAGTTCAGTTTTATCAACGTCCCTTTCAATCCCTACCGGATCGATGTGACCGCCCAAGGCTTCGCCCCCCTGAGTCAGAACACGACCGTGGACTCGAGGGTGGGAACGTACCTCAAGCTGATCCTGCCGATTGCTGCGGCCACGCAGAGCGTGACGGTGCAAGCGCTGGGTCCGCCCGTGGAGAACACTCCCACCTTTCACATCGACGTATCCCGGCATCTGTTCGTCACGCTGCCGCTGGAGAGCCAGTCATCGGGCCTCAGCTCGCTGATCACGGAGACGACTCCAGGCGTCACGGCAGACGCCAATGGAATGTTTCACGCCCTCGGCGACCATGCGTCGAGCTCGTTTTCCATCGACGGGGAACCCATTACCGATCAGCAGAGCAAGGTCTTCTCCAATGAGCTCCCCACAAATGCCGTGCAATCGCTTCAGGCCATCGAAGGCGCGCCTCCGGCGCAATATGGAGACAAGACTAGCCTCATCATCGTGGCCACCACGCGCTCCGGGCAAGGCGTGACCAAGCCGACAGGGAGCGTTTACAGCTCCTATGGGAGCTTTGGATCGGCGACCGGCGGATATACTCTCTCCTACGGCGGTTCCAACTGGGGTGACTTTCTTGAGATGGACGGACTGAACACCGGCCGTTTTCTCGATGCCCCGGAGTTTTCCGTTTTTCACGCCATGGGCAATGAAGAGAATGCCTTCGACCGCGTGGATTACGACCTCACAAAGAATGATTCCGTCCACGTGGATTTCAACTACACCCGCTCCTGGTTCCAGACGCCGAACGCATATGACAACCTGAATGTGCAGAACGTGATTGACGCAACCGGCGAGAACTTTGACCCGGCCTTTGGCAATGTAGGCAACTCCGACCAGCGCTCGCAGATCAAGACCTTCAATATCGCGCCTGACTACACGCGCATCCTCAGTCCCGATGCCGTGCTCAACTTCATGGTCTACGTGCGCCGCGACGGGTATCACTACTATCCCAGCGGCAATCCCCTGGCCGATTTCAGCGCCGTCAATCTGCAAACCTCTTCCATCGCGCAGTTCCGCTCGCTCACCAACGCGGGCACGCATGCCAACTTAACTTATATACACGGGCATCAGAACATATTGGCCGGGATTGAATACGAGCAGACCTTCCTGCGCGAACACGACAGCCTGGGCATCGTAGACAATACTTATAACTCGCCCTGCATGGACACACAGGGCAATCCGCTCCCTGGATATGCTGATCCCTCCGGGTGCAATGGCATTACATCCTTCGCCAATCCGGACTATCTTCCTGCATTGAGGCCTTACGACCTGACGCGCGGAGGCGCGGACTTCACGTTCTTTGGCCATACCGACGTAAAGGAGCTGGCGCTTTACCTCCAAGATCAGATCCGGGCCGGCGACTGGCACTTCAGCCTGGGCACGCGCGAGGACGTGTACAACGGCCTCACGGACGCCAACCAGACCGAGCCGCGCATTGGCATCTCCTACCACGTCGAGCCGACCAATTCTGTACTGGGTATCTCCTATGCCCGCACCCTGGAGACGCCCTTCAACGAAAATCTGGTGCTTTCCAGCCAGGGGTGCGCAAACTCGGTTCTGGCGCCGCTTCTTTCCTGTTCGCCGGGAGTCTCGGGAGACATGCTGCCGGGATACCGCAATGCGTTTCATGCCAGCATCCAGCAGGGCTTCGGCAAGCACCTCGTGTTGAGCGGAGAATATCTCTGGGTATACACCAAGGACGCCTTCGACTTCAGCGTGCTGGGCAACACCCCCATCACCTTCCCCATCGACTGGCACAACTCCAAGGTTACCGGCTATGCGCTCCACGCTACGGTTCCTACCTACCATAACTTCAGCGCTTACTTCGACGGAGCCTCGGTGGCGGCGCGCTTCTTTCCGCCGCAGGTGGCCGGCGCGGGAGCCACGGTGGGACAACCGGGCTATCCCTTCCGCATCGATCACGACGAAGCATTCAACGAGAACACCCACGTGCAATATACGCTGCCCGGCGGCAGCAAATTTCTGAGCGGGATCTGGGGCGGCTTCAACTGGCGCTTTGACTCGGGCATGGTGGCGGGATCGACACCCTGCTACGGCCTCAGCACGCTCGATCCCAACACGCCCTGCATCAACAGCACGGTCACGCTGTCCAATGGTCAAAAGGGAATTGCGATGCTCGACAACAACATCCCAGCCACGAGAAACCCGGTGACAGGAGCCCCCGTGGCTCTGCCCTTTAATGCGGACGAGGAGTTTGAGGCGGGGTTGGCGTGCGACGGTGTGCGCGCCACGCCGACTCGCGCGCTGCCCGCCGTCTGCCCGGCCGCGGAGCTTATTTCAAGCTTGCTGAAGATTCCCGCGCCCAACACCGGAGATAACGATCGCAATCCGCCGCGCGTTTTGCCCCACAGTCTGTTCGATGTCAGCATGGGCAAGAACAACATCTTCCACGCCCACAAATACAAGACGAACCTCACCTTGACGGCTATCAACATCGCCAACCAGTACGCACTGTATAACTTCTTGTCCACTTTCAGCGGCACGCACTACATCACGCCCCGGGCGTTGACCGCCACGCTGACGATGAACTTTTAACGCGCATAGAGCTGCGTGAGCCAATGCCCAGGCTGAAAATCCCTGCCCTGCGCTTGCTTCCCTGCGGCACGATGAACTCCAGGGCGATGCGGTCGACCTGGTGGCGCAGCTTCAGACCTACATCCTGTACCGGTCGACCCCTCGCTGCACCAGCGACAGAAGCCGGCACGGCCGATCCCGGCGAGCTGGCAGGTCTCGGTAAGCGGAATCGGAATCGGGATGGCCAAGCTCAATCGCGCTTCAGAGCGTGGGTATTCTAGAAGCTGTTTCATGTGCGCCGTGAAAGGCGCTGGTCAACAGTGGGTGCAAGTCCCACCCGGGAACCGGATCGCTCCACCCGGTAGCGATCGAAGCGACGGTGGAGAGACGAAGCCGTCGGAGCCTTCGGTGTAGAGGGTCGCAGAGGCGACTTGCAAACGT
>JAKABE010000364.1 GCA_021801945.1 Acidobacteriota bacterium | reverse complement strand
TCACTACCACGCGCGCGAATTTGTGCCCTTTGAGCGCCGCATACGCATACGCCGCCACGGGTCCGGAGTACGGGTAGCCTGCGTGCGGTGCCACCACGGCTACAATTTGTCCATCAATTTCGGGCAGTATCACACGAGCCAGCATCTGGTCCATCATCGCCGTCAATTCCGCCGGATTGGCGGGATAAAAGGTGCCAGCCACGGCCACCGGATGCAGTTTCTGGTGCGGCGCGCCGGCCGGTGGTTGCGGCGCCGCAACTGTTGCAGAGGTAACGAACGATATCGCCATAATCCACTTCCTGAACTTCGTTTGCCAGTTCATATCCGCGCCTCCGGTATCACCCATCAGGCGTCCCAAACACCCGGAATCTTATGCCTGCAAGAAGGGCAGGCGCCGTTGCGGATGCGCATCTGCCGGACTTCGAATCCGCTGCGCTCAATCAGCATGCGTTTGCACTGCGGACAGTACGTGTTCTGCGCTGGGTGCCCCGGCACATTGCCGATGTAGACGTAATGCAGTCCTTCGCCATCGGCTATCGCTTTTGCCCGCTCCAGCGTTACAACCGGGGTGATGGGCAGGTTCTTCATCAGGTATTGCGGATGAAATTGCGTAAAGTGTAATGGAATGTCCGCGCCGAGGTTGGCCTTGACCCAGCTCACCAGCCCGCGGAACTCCTGGTCGCTGTCATTCAGCGTCGGAACCACCAGGTAAACAATCTCCGTCCACTTCTCCATCTTGCGCAGAGTCACCAGTGAATCCAGCACCGGCTTCAACTCGCCCACCACTACTTTCTGGTAGTACGAATCGCTGAAGGATTTCAGATCGATCTTGACCGCGTCCATCTTGCCGAAGGCTTCGCGCAGCGGCTTTTCCTGGATATACCCATTGGAGATGGCCACGCTGCCGATGCCCGCTTCATGTCCCGCGTCGGCCGCGTCCATAAGGAACTCACTGAAGACCACGGGCTCGCTGTAGGTGTAGGCGATGGTCGGGCAGCGGTACTGGCGGGCCAGCGCCGCAATCTGCTTTGGGGGAAGATAGTTAGCGGGAACCTGCTCCGGACGGACCTGCGAAATATCCCAGTTCTGGCAGAATTTGCAGTTCACATTGCATCCCGCCGTTGCCAGCGAGAACGCGAGCGTGCCGGGCAGGTAGTGAAACAGCGGCTTCTTCTCCACGGGATCGACGTGCGCTGCGCATACCCGCGAGTACACCAGCGTGAAATACATTCCCTCGCGGTTCTCGCGCACACCGCAGTATCCGCGTTCTCTATCTCCCACAATGCACTCACGCGGGCACAGCTTGCACTTCACCCTTTTGTTGGGCAGCTTTTCGTAGAATCGGGCCTCCACCGCATACCGCGGGTCGTCTCTGCTAGCGCTCGTCCCCAGCGGTGCCGCCTGAAACTGCGGGGCAAGACCAGCCATCGTGGACGCCACGCCCACCGCGGCCGCGCGCCTGAGAAACAAACGGCGGTCCATTCCCACCCAAGTGCAGACCTTGCCCGTCGCCGCAAGGTTCGCCGGTTCGCTCGATCCGCCTCCCATCGGCGGTTCTTGTCCCGACTTCAAGGGGCCGGCCCGTTTCATGGTCCACTCCCCTTACACCACGTGCTTCTCGATCCGCACAATGCGCTTGGGATCGCAGGTTCCCAGCCGGTGCCGGGCATCGGCCGCCGTGGCGATGTAGCGCGGCTCGCGTCCATCGGCCGCCAGCGTCCTTAATCCCTCCTGCGCGCGCTTTCGCTCGATCATCTGCCAGCCTGTCTGGTCCATCGCCACCGGGTCATCTGAGACGATCAGTGCGTTCGCAGCCCAAGCAAACTGCGGCTTAAACGATGGACCGCCCTCGTAACAGGCCGTCGTCGCATCGCAGATGTGCAGCCGCACTTTGCTCCGGATCTCCGGCAGCATATTCACGTCGGCCACGAATGGATTGCAGCCATCGGGGTGAAATTTGTTGGGATTGTGGATCACCCCAAACATGTTCTTCATGGCTATTGAAACGCCGGCGGCGTCGTGGTCCTTCAACACCGGCACGTCGATCAGCACATCGCATCGCTCGGTAAGAATCTTCGAAACCCGGCTGCCCACTTCTCCAAACTGCGAAAGTTTGTCCTCATAGCCCACGCGGTCCGTGCCGAAGCTCTGCGCTTGGTTTCCGCCCACGCGGATGCGAAACCCGGCTCGTTCCATCTCTGCGCTGTCGCGATCGAAGATCACAATATCTTGCGCCCGCACGCCGGCGCCTTGCAGCCTCTCGCAGATGGCCTCCACAAGCAGCACGTTGCTGGAAAGGCCGCGCCCGCCCAGGGCATTCACCTTCAGCGCAACCTTCTGCCCAGCGTGCGCCACGCGCGCCCAGCACTTTGCGGGATCACCTGTGTTAAAGAATCCCTCCATGGCGCCGTCCAACAGACCCAAAATGCGTGCGGAATCTACGCTCCCGTTTGGGCCGCGCAGCTTCGCATCCTGGGCAATCGACACTCTGGATACGGAACGCCGGTGCTGTGCGTTCGTGGCCTCAGCCATGAGAGATCGATCGCCGGCGGCACACGCCGCCATCCCAGCCACACACATTGTCAGGAAATCGCGCCGATTTGTGACGGATATGCCACGCATGCTGTGCACCTCCGCTTGCGGGTGAACACACTCAGCCTTCTTATTTTTATCTCCTCCGGCAGCGGCGCTCAGTGATCCAGGGCACACCTGCCCGGCTTCCAAAGCCTTCTGCACCAGAGAGCTTCCGCGGCACAGAATTCGCATCCCCGCCTTGGGATTGCCAGCCTTCGGCAATTCCTGGGTCGCTGTGACCGCTTGGCTTACCCCGACGAACCTTCAATGTGTTCCTGCTGCTGGGGAATGGCTGGGCGCGGAACGATCCTCTCTTTCTCCCTGCAACTTGATCTGGTTGCCAAGACGCTCAAGGAAGCGATTGATGAGCGCCACGCTGCGGCGCAGCTCCTTGTGCCGGAACTGGCTGAGCAACGTAAAGAGTCCGGGTGGCTCGATCACGGGCTTCTTGTAACTGCCCAGCGTCTCTCCCGCAGCCGCGACGATGCCTCCAAGAACCTCCGGGTTGATGCTGGCCAGCATCTTGCCCAGCAGAATGGCATTGCGAGTCGCACGGATGGCTTCAGGCGAGCGCGCTGCATCCACGGCGGTTTCCAGAATCTGGTTGCCGGCAGACAGAGCGCCGGTCAGCAACCG
Source organism: Acidobacteriota bacterium (assembly GCA_021801945.1). The sequence continues at coordinate 796 of JAKABE010000364.1, read as the reverse complement.
CAGCGTCCCGGTCTGATGCAACTGCTGCAACAACTCATAGCTTTCAAGCAGCGCCTCGGCGTACTCCACGGGCGCAGCCTCCAGCCGCTTGCGCAGCGCTTCGCGTGGATCGTACGGCGGAACTTCATATGCAATCGGTTGCGCCATGCTATTTCTCCTGCCCGGCTGCGGCTTGCGCAGCGCTCTTGAGGTGAACAAGATTGTTGTGGCCGGGCTCGCGGTAGTCCGCGCGCGCCCACTTGCGTTCCACCTCCACGCCGTTCTGTGGCGTGGGCGTGCCATGGCGCGAGTTAGTGCGCGGCAGCGGATCCTCGCCATCCGGCTTCAGAACGGTCATGCGCACCGCTGTTTCTTTGTAGGCCGGCGTGTGCGTGGCCTGGTCGGTATGGCTGCTGGTCAGGCGGTTCACCGGCTCTTCGACGGAGTTCATCGGCATGTACAGCTCTTTGCCGCGCACGCGCGAAGTGACCACCGCCTGCACGGTGACCTTGCCATAGCGCGAAGCCAGCTCCACGAGCGCGCCGGTGCGGATGCCGCGCTGCTTTGCCAGCTCGGGCGAGACCTCCACAAATGTGCACGGCGTCTTTTCGCGAATGCCCGCCGAGCGATACGTCATGTTGCCTTCGTGGAAGTGCTCGAGCAGGCGGCCGTTGTTCAGGTGCAGGTCATACTCCGCGTCGGGCTGCTCGCTCGGCTCGGTCCACGGGACCGGATAGAACTTCGCTTTGCCATCCGCGAAGTTGAATCGCTGCGTATAGAGCAGAGGCTGGTCGCTGCCATCGGGTGCCACAGGCCA
>JAKABE010000363.1 GCA_021801945.1 Acidobacteriota bacterium | reverse complement strand
CCTTTGGAGAGAAGCTGCTGATCGCGCGCAAGCAGCTTGATCTTTATCAATACGAGATGGCCGAGCGGCTCGGCGTGCATCCCAACTCGGTGACCAAGTACGAACGCGGCGAGGGCAAGCCGCACGCGGCGGTAGTGCGGATGTTCGATCTCTTGTGCGAGAAGCACGGCATCCGCTTTGACGACTATGAGAGCGGCAAGAAGGGAGAATCGATGAAGATCGTACTGGCGGAAAAGGTCTCGCCGGCTACGCTGGCAGTATTTCAGGCCGAGCCGGGGTGGGAAGTCTTGACGCACGACCAGTTGCCGGACGGGCTGCCGGCGGCGTTGGCAGAGGCCGATGCTCTGGTGGTGCGCAGCGCCGTGCAGGTGGACGATGCTCTGCTGCAACACGCGCCCAAGCTGCGCGTAATCGGCCGCGCCGGCGTAGGCGTGGACAACATCGATGCCGAAGCGGCCACGCGGCGCGGCATTGTGGTGATGAACACGCCGGGGGCGAACGCCGTGGCTGTGGCGGAGCTCACCATTTGCCTGATGGTCGCGCTTTGCCGCAAGCTGGCCACGGCCAACTCGACCATGCACGCGGGGCGGTGGGAAAAGAAGTCGCTCCAAGGCACGGAGCTGCGCGGCAAGACGATGGGCATTCTGGGGCTGGGCCGGATCGGCCTGGAGGTGGCCCGGCGGGCGCGGGGATTCGGCATGGAAATCATCGGCGCCGACCCGTTTGTCTCCGCCGCCGTGGCACGCGAAAACGGTATTCTTTTGGTTTCGTTGGACGAGCTGTTCACGAATGCCGACTATCTGACGCTGCACGTAGGGTTGACGCCACAGACCGCGGGAATCATCAACGCCAAGACGCTGGCTGGCATGAAGAAGGGCGTGCGCATCATCAACTGCGCGCGCGGCGAGCTGGTGGATGAAGCGGCCCTGGTGGCGGCGCTCAAGAGCGGCCAGGTGGCGGGTGCGGCGCTGGATGTCTTTGCCCACGAGCCTCTGAAGGACTCCCCTTACTTCGAGATGGACAACGTGATCCTGACGCCGCACATCGCCGGCTCGACTGCCGAGGCGCAGGAGGCGGTGGGCGTGCAGATCGCCAAGCAGGTGCGCGAGTACCTCAAGCTGGGGGTAGTGCAGAACGCCGTGAACGTACCCTCGCTGAGCCACGAAGAGTATGTCGAACTGGCGCCTTATATTGACCTCGCCGGCCGGTTGGGCTCGTTCCTTGCCCAGGCCGGCAAAGATGGCGTCGAGTCCATTCATCTGGTCTACGGCGGCGCGCTGGCCGAGGCCAAGACCGAGCTTGTGCGTAACGCGGCCATCGCCGGGCTGCTGGAAGGCTCGGAGAACGTGAACCGCATCAACGCCGCGGCCGTGGCCCAGGAGCGCGGCATCCGTGTCCACGAAGAGAAACAGGAGACGACGCGCGGTGGGGCGGCCAGCGTGTTGACGGTGTTGCTGCACGCACCGGCGGGCGACAGCCGCGCCAGCGCCACGGTTCTTCATGGCGAGCAGCCGCGGCTGCTTCAGTTTGACGGCATCGACATTGAGGCGCCGCTCGAAGGCAACCTGCTCGTCTGTCGTAACTACGACGTGCCCGGCGTGATCGGCCGCATCGGCACCATCCTGGGTGAGCAAGGCGTCAATATCGCCAACTTCGCTCTTGGCCGCGAGCGTAAGGGGGTGAATCTCGCCACAAAGCCCGTGAAGGCTCTCTCCGTGGTGCAGGTAGATGCTCCTGTTTCCGGGACGGCAATCGAGGCGTTGAAGACGATCCAGGCATTGCTGGACGTGCGGCCGGTCAGCTTGCCGGACGGAAAATGAGAAGCAGCATTCAGCTCTCAGCCATCCACATGCAGTCCCAGAGATGAAGTTCGCGATTTTCCACCCGTGTGGCAAAGACCGTGGCCAAGCTGGCGGCCTTTTACTTTGTCGGATTGGTCACACGTCCCATGAAGAGGATGGCGCCGGTTTTCCTGTCCCGGATCAGAAACAGGAACGGATGGTCGGCGCGGAAGATGATGGGCGGGGGCGGACGTAATATCCGGCGCAGCGCCGTCGCATACATCACCACGCCTGTGGCTGCCGCGGCCTCGGTGCCCTGTTCGTTCACGTCGACGTAGGCCTTGTGGATGGCTGCGGAGATCGTAAAATCGGGCTCTCCGGTCATCCCCGAAAAGTCAGCCGCACGGGTGAAGGCCTGGGGCATGCCCATCCTGGACAGGACACTGCTCAGCTCGAACTGCTGGGTCATGGTGAAGCGCGGGAAGGTAAGAATCACCTTGTCCACCGGCTCAAGCTTGCTGATCCACTCGCTGGCCGCTGGGGCCGTGAAGGACTGCTCCAGTGCTGGAAGGCCTGCGATCCGCTTGGGCAGCAGCACCACCATCGCCAGCTCGTCTCCTGCGTAGGGCAACTCAAGCTCCTGGAAGGTGCCGCCGTCGTAGTAAGGGTAGCTGCCGGTGCGATGCATCAAGGGAGCCTTGATCGACTCCGTGGAAGAGAGGTGAAACTCCTTGTCCTTGGTGTCGGCCTTATTAAACTGGTTGAGCCAGTCGCCCTTAAAGTAGATGGCGTTGGTGAGCACGAGACGCGTCATGGGCGTGAGCGCGCCGGGGCCGATCAGATTCTGAATTTTGTTGTTGGTCTCGTGCTCCACCCACCGATTGATCGTGTTGCGCACGGCCTCGGGCGAGGTCTTGAAGTCAACGCGGTGAAAACCCGCGCCGTAGTCGATCTGGACCTGCCGGAGATAGCTCGCGAGGAATCTCGCATCTTCTTGCGCCCAGAGCGCGTCGGCTACGCGCAGAGTGTAGCCTTTGTGCGGGGCATTCATGCCCGCCAGCAGCGCGCCCATCGCCGGCTGCAGATGCTCTTGCGTCAACGTGAAATGGAACACCTGCGCCATCTCGGCCGCCGTCTGACCGCGCGCTCCAGCGTAGGCCATTGCAAAGGCCGTTGAGATGCTCTCCGGCGAGAAGAAAAGGTTGCCGGGCTGAGCGCGCAATTGCCCGTAAAGATCCACGGCGAAAGCGTTTGAGCCCTGGACGGCCGCAGCCTGATCGGTTGTGCTGGAGCGGCTGTTGGGAGGAGCACTGGCAGGAGCCGGCTGCACAGCCAAAGCTGTTGCGCTGACGAATAGGGCAAGAAGCGCGTAAATCAATGGCTTCATGGAGCCCTCCTGACGAGCAGGCGCGAGGAGCGATTCTTTCCGAGCAGCCGCTGCAAACTCCCGCGCTGCGCACCTTCAAATTATGATCCTTTTGGCTCCCATTTGCAGAAAAGGAAACTTGGCCTGCCTGCTGCCCGATCACGCCCGGCTCAGGTAGGCGCCCTCGCTGGTGTCTACGCGGATCTTTTCACCGGCGTTGATGAAGGGCGGGACCTGAACGACAAGGCCGGTTTCGAGCTTGGCGGGTTTGGTCACGCTGGAGGCGGTTGCCGACTTGAGGCCCGGTTCGGTCTCCACCACTTCCAGGTCAACGGTTTGGGGCAGCTCGATGCCCACGGGCTGGCCGTCAAAGTAGCTCACCTTGATCTGCAGGTTGGCGGTGAGGTATTCGACCGCGTCGCCCAGGGTGGAACTCTTGAGGACGGTCTGCTCGTAATCGACGGGATTCATGAAGTAGTAGTCGTCACCGTCGGCATAGAGGAACTCCATGGGGATTTCATCGACGACGACCTTGTCGATGGCATCGGCAGAGCGGAAGCGGTGCTCGAACATGGCCCCGGATTTGAGGTTGCGCAGCTTGGCCTGGATGAAGGCACGGAGGTTGCCGGGTGTGCGGTGCTCGACCTTGAAGACCAAGTGCAACTGGTCGTTGTGCTTGATGATCATGCCCGGACGCAGTTGCGTGGCGGGAATCGCCATAAGAAGTGCAGCTCCTTGTGGATTGGCGCGCGCGAGGCGCGAAGAATTCTGGCTTTAGCCTCTTTTTATTGTAGACCAGAGTGCAGGCGGGAGCGGTCGGACGGGCTGCGGCGCATGCCTGCGGTCGATGAGACGGCTCAGCTCC
>JAKABE010000018.1 GCA_021801945.1 Acidobacteriota bacterium | reverse complement strand
TCTAACAAGTCTTCTCCACAAGAATGGTCTTGCACTTATACTGGACTAGGTTTCTGTCCCAAGGTCCAGCCATTCATGAAGTCTTTGCTCCTCTCCGCATACAGCCGTCTCGAAATCGCCGACCTTCCCGTCCCCTCCGTCGCCCCCGATGAAGTCCTCGTCCGTGTCAATGCCTGTGGCATCTGCGGCAGTGATGTGCATGGCTACGATGGCTCCTCCGGTCGCCGCATCCCCCCCATCGTCATGGGCCATGAAGCTGCCGGGACAATCGCCGCAGTGGGCTCCGACGTCCGCGAATACAATCCAGGCGACCGCGTCACTTTCGACTCCACCGTCTACTGCGGCCAATGCGCCTATTGCCGCCGCGGCCAGGTGAACCTCTGCGACAACCGCCAGGTCGTCGGAGTCTCCTGCGGCGATTACCGCCGCCACGGCGCGTTCGCCGAGTATGTCGCGGTTCCGGCGCGCATCCTCTATCGCCTCCCCGATGCCGTCTCATTCACTGAGGCCGCCATGCTCGAGCCCGCCTCCGTGGCCCTGCACGCGGTCCACGTCTCACAGCCCCAAGGCGGCGAAACCGCGCTGGTTGTCGGTGCGGGAATGATCGGCTTGCTCACCCTCCAGGCTGCCCGCGCCGCCGGTTGCGCCCGCGTCCTCGTGGCCGACGTCGATGCCACTCGCCTGCAGCTCGCTCGCCGTGTCGGTGCCGACGAGACCCTCCACTGCTCCGGTGCCGAGCTCGCCGCCAGGGTCCTCAGACTCACCGCAGGACAGGGAGTCGATCTCGCCTATGAGGCCGTGGGCCGCAATGAAACCGTCGCCGCCACCATCGCTGCCGTTCATAAGGGAGCCACCGTCACCCTCATCGGCAACATCGTCCCTGACGTCAACCTCCCGCTCCAAACCGTCGTCACCCGCCAGTTGCGCCTCCAGGGCTCCTGCGGCTCCGCCGGCGAATACCCACAGGCCATCGATCTCATCGCCAGCGGCCGCCTCCAGGTTCGCCCCTGCATCACTGCGGTCGCGGCCCTCGAAGAGGGTCCGCGCTGGTTTGAACGCCTCCACGCCGGCGAGCCCAACATCATGAAAGTCATCCTCACGCCGGAAATCCAATGACCAAGCCGCTCTTCGACCTCTCCGGCCAAGCCGCCATTGTCACCGGTGCCAGTCGCGGCCTGGGGCAGTACTTCGCCCGCGCTCTTGCCCGCGCTGGTGCTGACCTCGTCCTCACCAGCCGTAACCGCGCCTCGCTCGCCCCCTTCCAGGCCGAAATCGAGTCCCTCGGCCACCGCACCCTCGCGCTTGAGCTCGACGTCCGCGACCCGCAAAGCATTGAGCGCATGGCCAACAACGCCGAAGACGCCTTCGGCCAGATTCACATCCTCGTCAACAACGCCGGCTGCAACATCCGCAAGCCCGCCCTCGACCTTTCCTGGGACGAATGGAATGAGGTCCTTGACACCAACCTCCGCGGCGCGTTCTTCGTCGCCCAGGCCGTCGCACGCCGCATGGTTCCCCGTGCCTACGGCCGCATCATCAACATCGGCTCCGTCACCTGCGTCTTCGGCTACGCCAACCTCGCGCCCTACGGCGCCAGCCGCGGCGGCATCCGCCAGTTGACCATGAGTCTCGCTGCCGACTGGGGCAAATTCGGCCTCACTGTCAACTGCCTCGCCCCCGGCTGGTTTCGCACCCAGCAGAACAACGTCCTCTATGAAGACCCGCAATGGCTCGATTACCTCGTCGAGCGCATCCCCGTCGGCCGTCCCGGCCAGCCCCACGACCTCGACGGCGCCATCGTCTTTCTCGCCTCCGAGGCCAGCCGCTACGTCAGCGGCCAAACCCTCCTCGTCGATGGCGGCATCTCCACCGGCGCCATCCGCGCCACTCCCACAAAACAGTCCTGACTGCCCTGTTTCATTCCCTGCCGGTCCCAAGTTAGCAACCCAGCAGGTTGGCTGTCGGCGATGCTCAAAGCGAACCGCCTCCCTGCCTTGCGCCACAGTTGGCGCAAGGCAGGGAACGCGGGCTGAAAGGAAAACCGGCTCTTCTAGACCTCCGGCTCGCGGCCGCCGAAACCGGTTTCTGAGTCGCAGTCGAGCTGCCCATCCCATTGCCGCTCAGCAGCCCAGCGCCGCGCCAAGCTCGGACCTCCGGACTCCTCCGTCGGCGCCTTCTGCCGCTTCTTGGCGCCCGAACAGTCCACCAGCAGCCGGGTCAAACTCGCGTCTCCCTCGATGCTTTTGCTGACGATCGCTCGGGCTATCTTCCCGGAGTTGGCTTTCACCTCCTCGTCGATTGCGCCGTGCAGTGTGTCTCTGGCATCTTGGCTGCCGCATGCCGCCTGGCTTTTGCTTGAACGGCCCGATGTGCATTGGGTTCCTTTCTTCGTCCTCTTGCTCTTGCTTTGTTTCCTGCGCTTCTCGTTTGTTTCGGCCATCTGTCCGCCATTTCCGGCCTATCTTCCGCGGCTGCTGGCGCGGCAGAAAAAGAAGAACAGCAGCGATTTCGGGAACGTATTGTCGATGCGCCGCTCCTCTCCCGGCGCGCAGCATCATCGGCCGCCGCACGCCCTCGTCGTCGTGACCATGCGCCCAGGCGCGGTGCGTAATGCAAACAACAGTCGTACCCCAGACACCGCGACGCCGGACTCTTCTTCCTTCCCACAGCGCGAAAACCGCAGAGATGGCCATGAAGAAGATTCAGAGGGCCAACTGCGGCCCTCCGCCATACCAATTGCTTCATTTCAAGATGATTGCTCCCAGCGTACCCGAAGCAAATGCAATTCTCTGCAAAACCGCGCCGAGAAGCAGGGCAATTACATTTCGAAACGTACAAAGTCTTTGTCTTCAAAGTGCGCGGCCTTCGAGTGTGTCCCTCAATAAGGAACACCGGCTTCAGGTAGCGCCGGCCTCCCGGCCGGCTGTAACGCAGCTCTCCCGGCCCGTGTTCGCGCGGTTCGCGATGCCGGCACGGCCAATACTGCCGGTCTGAGCCAGCTGGAAATCGCCAGCCTTGACGCGTGGCAGTCCGGTCCCAGATCCCCTTCGATCTCCAGGACTCGCTGGAAACTACCAACCCATCTGTCTCATTCGTCCCAGGATGATCTCGCTATAGCGATTCATGCGTTCGGGCCGCCGCTTCAACGGCGCCGGCAGAATCGCCGCCAGTCGCGCCGCCTGTTCCCGCTCCACGCCCCTGGCCGGAATCCGGTAATAATATCGGCACGCCGCCTCCGCCCCGTAAACGCCAGGGCCCCACTCAACCTCATTGAGATAAAGCTCCAGAATGCGCCGCTTGCCCAGCATCAACTCGGCCACCGGCACCAACGAGGCCTCCGCGGCCTTACGCACGATCGAGCGCCAGGTTCCGAAAAACAGGTTCTTCACCAGTTGTTGTGTGAGCGTGGACGCTCCACGCACACGGCCGCCGTCCATATCTTCATCGGCAGCAATCTGGATCTGGTGCCAGTCGAACCCGTGATGCTGGTAGAAGCGCGCGTCCTCCGCCGCAATCACGGCATGTTGCAGGTTGGGCGAAATCTGGCTGAGCGGAACAAATCTGGATCGCTCGTGATACGGCCTGTGGTGAATCCACGCCTGCAATCTCCGCTCCATGTGCATCGCCGTGGTCGGCGGGTCGATCCACCGCGCAGCCACCAGAGCCAGTGCGGCGGCAGACCAGCAAAGCGCCAAGCCAACCACAAGCCAGCTGAGAAAGGATCGCAAAAGACCTTTCCGGCGCGGGGACTTCTTCTTTGTAGATGCCGTTGCGGTCACAGATCAGAATAGCGGCAGATGCTCATTTGCTGCCTGCCGCTGCTCTTGCGCCGGAACACGCCAACCGGCGGAATCGCGCACAGACCCTCGGCGCGAAACCCGTCTCTCAAAAGTAACCCTGAGATCCGTGCATAAGCCAAGGATGAAGATCGCATTGGAGCTGCGCCCAATTCTTCAGCTTGCGGCGCCTTGAGGCCACCAGAGCCCCAACTCGTCACACGACCGTGTATCCCGTGTCACTGACGGACAGCCGCTACCGGCTCACATTAGCACCCACCGTTCCCTGCGCGCGCGGGGGGCGGGAAGCTGCGTGCGGATCTCGTATGAAAGGCGAAGGAGATCAGGTATGCGATTCACAAGGATTTGTATCACGTGCGTCTTTCTCCTTTTTCTCTGGACGGGGGTGGTCCATGCCCAGGATATGGAAATCCAGGTGGAACTGATGGGCCCGCTGTCTGCGCAATCCAGCCACAAAGATGATCGCTTGTTCGCGCGTGTGGTTGCGCCGCAGAGCCTCGCCGGAGACACGATGGAAGGGAAAGTGACCGGTGCCCGTGCCGGGGGTAAGTTCCATGGCCAGTCGGTCCTGAACTTCACCTTTGACACGTTGCAGCATCGAGGAGAGTCGATCCCGGTCTCCTGTCAGGTCACAGCCGTAACTAACTCCAAGGGCCGGCAAAACGTCGACGAAGAGGGACGGATCGTGCGCAAGACCAATAACGTCGCCAAAGCCGCTGTCGTAACTGGAGTCGGCGGCTTGCTCGGCGGAATCATAGGTGGAGGCAAAGGCGCGGCAATCGGCGCGGCAAGTGGGGCAGCGGCGGCAATCATTCTCATCCAGGTTGCCACCGAAGGACCGGATATTCGTCTGGACCCCGGCAGTCGAGTGACCTTGATGGCCAAGTCACGCAGCGGCCCGGCGCTCGCCAGTCTTGCCTCCAATCCACAGACCGCTGCGCCGGCGCCTGTTGCACCTCAGGCTTCTTCGCAACCCGCTCCTCCCGCGCCGGCTCAGCCCCAGGGCGCGCCGGCATCTGCCGCCGCTTCCAGTGCCGCATCAAGCCAGCCCGATCTTACAGAGGTGAAGAGCGATTTCGTCCCAGGAGAGAAGACTCTCTTCTTTGACGACTTCAGCGATATGACCGGCGACGAACCGCCGCCGCATTGGAAAGTGCGAGGCGGAGCCGTGGCCCTGAAAACCGGAGCTGGAGTTCGACAACTCACGGTGATGGGCGAGCGCATCCAACTGACGCCGAATGTCAAGAACCTCCCTAAAAATTTCACCCTCGAGACAGAAGAGAAGTTTGATGACCCGGGAGATATCCGCTCGGTCTGGTATCTCTGTGACAACAACTGGGAAGGCCCGAATGGCCCATATATGCCGCTGGCCCTATATACCCAGACTCAGGGTGGCGACCTTTTTGTCTCGGTGACTCAACACAGCGACAAGGGCGGGGAAGAACTTGGGCGAACCTCCGTCAAAGTGGATTTCAGGCAGCCCATCAAGCTCGCGTTCTGGATTCAGAACGGCAGGCTGCGCGCCTATGTCAACGAGCAGCGCATCGTCGACGTCAACCAGGTGGAACTGCCGCTGATTACCCAGGCAGTGCTGTATTCGGAGTACGGCGAGAACAAGCTGGGCTATCGCATGGTTCGTTTTGCCGAATCCACTCCCGGTTTTAGTCAGGTCATCGCCTCTTCAGGCCGCTATGTGACCCATGGGATTCTCTTCGATACGGACAGCGACCACCTCAAGCTCGACTCTGCGCCTGTCATCAAGACGATCGCCCAGGGACTGCAAGCCGATCCCAATCTCAAGCTCCAGATTGAGGGTCATACAGACTCGACCGGTGGCGATGCGCGCAACCTCGATCTCTCCAAGCGGCGCGCCGAGGCCGTTAAGTCGGTCTTGGTTTCGCAGTTTGGCATTGGCAAAGATCGTTTGACCACCATAGGGTTCGGGGCCTCCAAGCCGGTCGACACCAACGATACGCCGGCAGGCCGGGCTCAGAATCGGCGCGTGGAATTCGTGAGAATGTGAGTATTCCGGCAACAGAGAGCGCAGCGAAGATTGCTTCCTTCGGAAAAGTAACCCTCGCTGCTGGAACGGCACTAACTTCGCGCCCTTATGCCCCGCCTCTGGCCTTTGAGATGCGGGAAGCGAAGCCCAGGGGAAAGCGGTGAGCAAGGCATCACAGTATTACAGTTTTCTGGTGCGCATCGGGCCTTGGATGTAACTACCTTTTTACTTTGAGTCAGGCGGGGTATTGTGGCTTTACAGTTTTGCAGTTTCTGCAACTCTGCGCGGGCTTGATGGTAACCCTTATTTCGCATGCAGTTAACGCGTCTGACGGTCATTCAGCCCGAAAAGACAGAATCGAGATTTGGCGCTGCATTTCTCACAAGTGGATGATTCGGAGATAGTTGCGAGCAAAACACAGGCGCCAAGAATCAAGCGTTCAGAGCCCGACATTCTCCGCAAGCCATTGATTTTTTAGGCTTATTCGAGAGAAGCAAACAGGGATTCCGGCGTTCCGGGAAAGGCCAGCCGTTTGAGGGCAACTCGTTGAATCCAAGACCAATCTCTCATTTTGGCTTCCCCGGACTGTGGCGAAGGAGCGAGTTTCTACCTCCGACGAGGTTGCAGGCCAACGGCTGCTATGGTCATAGTGCGCCGAAAGAGGAAAATGATCTGCAAAAGGGGCGCCAGCGAGTCACCGGGGCAACCGGAGACTCGGAAGGTCGGGGGGTGAGGGTTGACCCATCTCAAAAGCGGGATGTGGGACACTCGGCACCCGGCCCCTCCACGCGCCACGCCTGCGGCCTCTTCTCAAGATGACAAGGTGAAGTAGGTTGATTGAAGGTTTCCCACGTCCCCGAGATTCGGGGAACTTAGGCACCCGACCGGAATTGGCTGAGGGGTGCGGGGCTCGGGTTCGGGTGGGGAGGAATCACGCGAGGCGCAGCCGCCGGAGTGCTGTCTTGGCTGCGTGGTAACCGCACATGCCGTGCACGCCGCCACCAGGTGGTGTGGAGGCGGAGCAGAGATAGATGCCAGCCGCGCCAGTGGAGTAGGGGCGGAGCGTGGGACGGAGGAGGAATTGGCGTAGGGTGAGCGCGCCGCCGGAGATGTCGCCGCCAAGGAGGTTCGCGTCCATGGCCTCAAGCGCGACGGGCGGCGAGACGTGGCGGGCCAGGATGCAGTCACGAAAGCCGGGAGCGAAGCGCTCAATTTGAGACTCAACGCGCGCGGTCATGTCCTGCGAAAAACCGTTGGGGACGTGACAGTAAGCCCATAGGACGTGGCGGTCGGCGGGTGCACGGGAGTGATCGAAGAGCGAGGGCTGCGCGGTCAGAACAAAGGGGCGGTCGGAGACGCGGCCCTCGGCAACGGCGGCTTCGGAGGCGGCGATCTCCTCAAATGTGCCGCCGAGGTGGACGGTGATGGCGCGGCGGCATTCAGGGGCGCGCCAGGGGACGGGATCGGAGAGGGCGAAGTCGATCTTGAAAGCGGCGGGGCCAGGAAGGAAGCGCGCGTAGGCGCGGCGAACGCCGGGTGGGAAGCGGTCGCCGGCGATGGCCAACAGTTCGCGTGCGGCCGTGTCAAAGAAGGTGAGCGCATCCGCGCTTTCTAGGGAGCGGAATGCCCGGGCGTCAATGCGGCTGGAGGTACGGATCTGGCCGCCGAGCGATTCGAGATGGCCGATGAGGGCGTGCGGGATGGCGCGAGCGCCGCCTCGGGGGATGGGCCAGCCGGCGGCATGCGCTGCGGCACCAAGAACCACGGCTATGGCGGAGCTGAGCGGTTGCGAGAGGTCGAGACAAGAGTGGGCGGCGAGACCAGCAAAGAGCGCGCGGGCGCGAGCGCCGCAAAAACGGGCACGGGCAAGCGATTGAGCAGACGAGAAGGCGGCGAGACCGAAGCGGGCCATGAGAAGCGGGTGGCGGGGCATGGGGAAGACAGGCGCGAGAACCGCTTCTGCGAATTGAGGCCAATCATCGACGGCGGGCGCGAGAAGACGGCGCCATGCGGAACCGTCCGGGCCTAGGGCCTGGGCGGTTTGGGCCAAGTCACGCTCGAGGAATACGGCGGAGCCATCGTCGAGTGGATGAGCCAGAGGCGCGCTACCGTGAATCCACTCCAAGCCGTAGTCGTCCAGAGGCAGCGTGGAGAAGAACGGCGAAGCAGCGGCGAGAGGATGAACTGCGGACCCAAAATCGTGGAGAAAGCCGGGGAGGGTGAGCGGAAGAGTGCGCGTGGCGCCGCCCGGCTCGGACTCGGCCTCGAAGACCTGAACGTGCAGGCCTGCGGCGGCGAGGACAATGGCCGCGGCGAGGCCGTTGGGACCGGAGCCGATGATGGTGGCGCAGTCTGGCAAATCAGCAGGGCCGAAAGTCAGCGGTTTCGTCTCGATCGGACGGTAATCGCCTCTTTGGCTTTGTCTCTCAATTTATAGAATAAGTGAGGCCATATTAGTTAGGACTCCGTTGTCCAGCCAGCCTGTTGACCCGCTGCCTTGCTGACTCGCTGACCGGCTGTTCAGTCGTGCGGAGAAAGTTCGGTGGGCATCTCAACAGCCGCATAGCGGCCGTCCGGCGCCAGGGTCAGCACGGGGGCATAGAGGCCGAGAAGCTGGCGGCGCCACCAGTCGCCGGTGCGGCGCTTTTCCGCCATGGAGGTGAACCAGTACCGCCAGAGAACGGCGCGGACGTAGCGGGGCGGCATCTGCGGAAAGGGATTGGAGCGGAAGAGTGCGAGGACTGCCGGGGCATTGACGAGCAGACGCTCCTCGGTGAGGGGAACAATCTGGTTCTGCTGCCAGTCGCCGAGAGAGGCAAACCAGAGGTTCCAGTCGAAGCGTGGCTGGTATGGGGCGTAGATGCCGGGGGGCTGGCTGAGCGCCTGTGGCTTGTAGCGGAATGCATAGGCGACCCATTGCCGGCCATCCTCGGAGCCCTGAAATTCGATCTCGTAGCGGCCACGCGTCATGACAGCGAAGAGGCCATATTGGTTGGCGATGCGAAAGGGTGCAAGCGCGGAGATGGGCCCGGCAGGAAGGGGAATGCCGCCGAAAGGGATGGCAAGGAGTTCGGCAGTGGTGGCGTACGCGATCCAGGTAAGGATCACCACCACGACGGCCAGTCGAAGGGCAGCGAGGTGGTTCGCGAGGCGGCCGGGAAGCGTGAGACACGGGCGCGGAACGGCCGGTTGAGGGGGTTCGGACGGGGCCGCGGCCCGGATGGAAATGGGCTGCTCTTCACCGAACCCGACGGGCTCGATCTTTTCCGCCTCGCGAGGGCGGAAGCGTGCCGGCACAAAGCGCAGAAGAAACTTGTCGTCGAGCAGCAGGAAGCCGAGCGAGAGCACGAGATAGTTGAGGAAGGTGTAGTTGGCGGTGAGGATGACGCCAATCTCCCACGGCGTGACGATGAAGAAGCAGATAATGCGGATGCGGCGGGGCAAGAAGAGCATGAAAACCAGGCCCAGCTCCATTGCCAGCGTGGCGCCGGCCGTAGCCACCTGGAACCAGTGCGGAAGATGCTGAACGTACCAACCGATCCAGGTTGGCAGAGGACCGTTTTGATAGTACTGATCCATCGCTGTGAGGTGGCGCCACTCGGGGTCGCCGCTGGCCAGCTTGACCATGCCCGACTCGAAGTAAATGCGGAACCACTCCCATTGAAGGAGAAACAGGCTGGCGCGCGAGGGCGGATGGTGTGCGCCCCAGCCAGGCTTGAGGCCGCTGGGCGCGAAAAACAGGGCCAGAAAGCCGGCCGCGAGCAGCATTCCGTCGGATTGGTACTGCGAGAAGACGTTGGTGGCGCCGACAAAGGAAAGATAGCAGGCAAAACAGACGAAGAAGCTGAGCCGCGGCCAGAGGTTGAAGAAGGCGACGACCGAGGCGGCTAGGCCGATCCACATGACGGCCAGGAGCATGGCCGAGCTGGACGAAAACCAGAAGAGCGAGGGCGCGTACCAGTAGCGGGCCATCCCCAGGGCCTGGGCCACGGCGGTCAGATATTGGCGTGCGGGCAAAATCCCATCGGGTCCGATGAGACCGTTGATCTGGAACAGGAGCGAGTAGAACGCCGAGAAATAAATAAGGGCCAGGGCGCGGAGAAAGATCCAGCGCGGAACGAGCCTTCCCGGCGCACCGTGGCGGAAGTCGAACAACCAGCGTATGACGTTGCCGGGCGTACGTTCCATGTCAGGAAAAAGGATATACCGGGTCTGAAGGGAACCGGCGCACGCGGCTCCGGCGCTATTTGGTGTAGGGATAACCGATGAAGCGGTCCACCCACTGGATGAAGTACATCATGTTGGGTGCGTCGGTGTGGCCACCGTCATCCTGGCGCCAAGCCAGCTTGCCGCGCAACAGGCCGTCGTTGACCGGCGGCATGGGAGCGGTGTGGTAGTCAAAGTTGGATGTGCTCAAGCCGGGCGCGCCGAGCAGCGTCCACACAGGACTTGCGGCAACCGTCGCCATCCAGCTTCCGCGCTGGTCGAGCCACTTGGCGTCGCCCTTGGCAGGAATGCCATAGCTGATGAAGGTGAGGCGTGGCGCGCAGAGGGCAATCAGCTCGTTGGAGTCGACGGGAATGTCGCTGGGGTTCATGCTGCCGAATCTGGCCTTGGAAGCGCCGTACTTCATGAAGTTGCCGTCCATCCAGTAGAACTCGCCGCCGGTGAGGTTAGTCACGGACTCGCCGAAGTTGCGGCGCAGGAGAGTGGCTCCGCCTTTGCCCGAAGAGCCCACCAGCACCATCGCGAAGCGGGGATCGAAGGCCATGGTAATAAGAGCGGCTTTACCGTAACGGGAGACACCCTCAATGCCCACTTCCTTCGCGTTCACGGCGGGATCGGTCTGGAGATAATTGAAGCCCTGGCCAGCGGCCCAGGCCCAGGCGCGCAAGGCGCCCCACTGATCGGGCTTGCGCGGCTGCCCCTTATTGACCAGGCCGATGATGCCGCGGGTCAGCCCAGCGGCATTGTCGGCCTGTGCGCTCTGCGGATCGAGCATGGCGAAGCCCCATTGGGCCGCGATGAGTTGCCACGTGTTGGGCAAGCCGCCATCGGCGTTCAGGCGCGGAAACCTGAAGGGAACGGGAGGGACCGGGTTCCAGCCGGGATACTGCGCGATGACCGCCTTGAGCGAGGGGTTCTGCTGGACGAGCAGCGCCTTCATGGCCGCGTTGATGTGCGCAAGCTCGGCTTCAGTGGGTTGGCGGGGATTGGGAAAACCGCTGGGACCGAACATCATCAAGACGGGAACTGGGCCCTTGGCGTCGGCGGGAATTACCAGCGTCATGCGCAGGTTGACGTTGATGAGCGGATAGGACGAGTTGTCTACATGGCCGTTGAGCACCGTAACGTCGGCGAAATGCAGGCCGATGCGCTCGGTTTCGTGCGCTACGACCGACCAAGTGACCTTGGGAACGTCCTTGGGAACGAAACCGTAGACGTATTTCTGGTAGTCGTAAAGAATCTGCGGACGACGCTCATTCCACCACATGCTGGCGGAGGTGACTCTTTGGCCGTCGTTGAGAATGAGCGCATTGGGTAGATTCGGGTAGGGATTGGCCTTGGACTCGTCGTAGTTGGCGTGGTTGGGGGCCTGGGAGTCGCCGCTGGGCGCCGGCCGCAGGGCTTGAATGCCGAGCTCTTCCATCAGGTGCTGATGAGCCTGCGCGTCGGTGAAGGTGACTGGCGGGAGCTGTGAGCCGTTGGCTGCGGCGGCATCCTGGGCGAACATGGGCGTAGAGGCGAGAGCGAGCGCGGCGGCAAGGGAAAAGGCGGCGGGCATGAAAAGCTGGCGGGTGAGCAGGTTCATGGTGTTACTCTGTTCTCGCTTCGAAAGCGATTTATTTGAGGAGCCAATAGTAGAACATTCGATATGAAACCCGCAAAGAGATTCTTGGTCCTAGGTATCGTTCTCCTGCTTGCTCTGGCGTCGGGCGCCAGGGCCGGCGCGCAGATAGCGAAAAACACAGAGGCTTGGGTTGGAAGTTGGATGACCTCACAGCAGGTCCCCGAGCCGCGCAATTCGATTGCGCCCGACGACCTGCGGGATGCGACCATGCGCCAGGTGATCCGGCTCTCGGTGGGCGGACCGGAGTTGCGCGTCCACATCTCGAATGACTTCGGGACGCGGCCGCTGCGCTTCGTGTCCGTGCACATTGCGCGCGCGGTGGCGCCGGGGTCTTCGGCCATTGTGCCGGGATCGGACCGGGAGCTGACATTCTCCGGAGCGGCCTCGGTGACCGTACCGGCGGGCGCGGAGTACATCTCGGACCCGATCAAGTACCCGGTTGCTCCGCTAACCAATCTCGCCATCTCGTTTTATCTGGAGGAGCCTCCGGCGCGGGAGACCGGCCACCCCGGTTCGCGCACGACGACCTATTACGAGCACGGCAACTTCGTTTCCGCCGCGTCGATGCCGGGCGCAAATCAGGTTGAGCATTGGTACCAGATTTCCGGAGTGGACGTGTTGGCGCCGGCCGGCTCCGCCGCGGTGGTGGCCCTGGGCGACTCGATCACCGACGGCCACGCCACGACAACCAACGGCAATAACCGTTGGACCGATGTGTTGGCGGAACGGCTGTTGGCCGCGCCGGCCACGCGCCACATCGGTGTGCTCAACGCGGGGATCGGCGGTAATCGCGTCCTGCTCGACGGATTGGGACCCAATGCGCTGGCGCGTTTCAATCGCGACGTGCTGGCGCCGGCCGGCGTGCGCTGGGTCATCGTCTTCGAGGGAGTCAACGACTTGGGCACCTTTGGGTTCCATGGCGCGGCCTCACCGCAGGCCAACAGAGACTTGGTGAACAGCATCCTCTCTGCCTACCAGCAGATGATTACCCGGGCACACGCGCACGGGATCAAGGTCATCGGGGCGACGATTACGCCCTTCGAGGGTTCGTTTTACAATCGCCGTCCCGGTTCGGCTATCGGCGCCGATTGGGAAGCGATCAACTCCTGGATTCGTGCGCCCGGCCACTTTGACTCCGTGCTGGACTTTGCCAAAGTGGTAGCCGATCCCACCCAGCCCGACCGCCTGCTGCCCGCCTACGACAGCGGCGATCATTTGCACCCCAATCCCGCAGGCTACCGCGCGCTGGCCGATTCCATCCCGCTTACGCTGTTTGCGCGGTGAACGGAGGGCCAGGATATTTCCCTGTAAATTCGCTTCTCTTATTGTCCCCGGATGATTCTCGGGCTACACTGTTCAGCAGCTAATCTGTGCATTTGCTGACCGGTTTCTTCTTGATTCCGGGAAGAGTGTAGCTATGCGCTGCCGTTCGTGGGCTTTTACGGATTCGATCCACCCGCCGGTCCCAGGCATATCTGCCCCTTCTCGCAAGCGGGCGAGGCGCGCCCTCTCATCCTCTCGCGCTTGTCCGCCTCGCCGTCCGGCCCGCGCCGGCAGCCGCTTCGCCCCGCCGACCCACCCACTCCAAACCACGCATCCCCAAAGGAACAAATCCCATGAAGAAGCTGACTGCCACTCCCAAACTAATGCGCGGAGCTCCTCCCGCCTACAAGAACTCCAGCTTCCCTTCGGCCCTGCGGGTCAAGGATCTACTCTCACGTATGACGCTCGAGGAAAAAGCCGCACAGATGCTCTGCATCTGGCAGAAAAAGTCCGAAACGCTGGTAGATGCCCAAGGCAACTTCGATGAGCGCAAGGCCAAGCGGGCCTTCCGCAACGGCCACGGGCTGGGTCAGGTGGGCCGCCCCAGCGATGCCGGAAAGGGAAAGAACGCGCGCGAGATGGCGGAGCTCACCAACGCCATTCAGAGGTTTTTCGTTGAAAACAGCCGCCTGGGAATCCCGGTGATGTTTCACGAAGAATGCCTGCATGGCCACGCGGCGTTAGAGGGCACCAGTTTTCCGCAACCCATTGCTCTGGGCGCGACCTTCAATCCGGAGCTCGTCCAGTCGATCTTCAACGCGACGGCGGCTGAGGCACGCCTGCGCGGAGCGCACCATGCTTTGACACCGGTGGTGGACGTGGCGCGCGAGCCGCGCTGGGGGCGGGTAGAAGAGACCTATGGCGAGGATCCATTTCTGGTGTCACGGCTCGGCATCGCGGCAGTGCGCGGCTTCCAGGGCGACCGCACCTTCCGCGACAAGCGCCACGTCATTGCCACGCTCAAGCATTTCGTGGGCCACGGCCAGCCCGAGTCGGGTATGAACTGCGCTCCGGCCAACATCTCGCTACGCGTGCTGCGCGAAACCTTTCTCTACACCTTCAAAGAAGCGCTGCGCGAGTCTGGCGCGATCAGCGTCATGGCCTCCTACAACGAGATTGACGGCGTGCCTTCCCACGCCAACCGCTGGCTGCTGCGCGACGTGCTGCGCAAGGAGTGGGGCTTTAAGGGATTCGTCGTCTCTGACTACTTCGCCATCTGGGAGCTTGGCTACCGGCCCGATACGCATGGGCACTTTGTCGCAAAAGATAAGAAAGAAGCCTGCGCACTGGCGGTGAAGGCGGGCGTCAACATCGAGCTCCCCGATCCGGATTGCTATCTGCACCTCGTCGAGCTGGTGCGCAAGAGCCTGCTGAAGGAAGCGCAGCTCGACGAACTGGTTGCGCCGATGCTTTTCTGGAAGTTTGAGATGGGATTGTTCGACGATCCCTACGTCGATCCCGACGAGGCGGCGCGTGTCGCGGGCTGCGACGAGCACTGCCAACTGGCTTTGAGTGCCGCGCACGAAGCCATCACGCTGCTCAAGAACGAGAACGGCGTTGCGCCGCTCGACCTCAGCAAGATCAAATCCATCGCCGTCATCGGCCCCAATGCGCACCGCGGCTTGTTGGGCGGCTACAGCGGAGTGCCCAAGCACAACGGGACGGTGCTCGACGGGATTCGAGAAAAGGCGGGCAAGAAGGTCAAGGTCCTCTACAGCGAGGGCTGCAAGATTACCGTGGGCGGCAACTGGAACCAGGACGAGGTGGTTCCGAGTGACCCCGAAGAGGACCGCAAGCAAATTGCAGAAGCCGTGAAGGTTGGCAGGCAAGGCGACGTCATCGTACTCGCGCTGGGCGGCAACGAGCAGACCTCGCGCGAAGCCTGGTCCCTCCAGCACATGGGCGACCGCACCAGCCTGGACCTGATCGGCCGCCAGGAGGAACTCGTCAAGGCG
Organism: Acidobacteriota bacterium; assembly: GCA_021801945.1. Next base: position 5,899 of record JAKABE010000018.1, on the reverse strand, counting down.
ATGGTGGAGTTGGGCAAGCCGGTGATTGTCTTTCTCTTCAACGGGCGCCCGCTCTCCATCAACTACCTCAGTCAAACTGTGCCCGTGATTTACGAATGCTGGTACCTTGGCCAGGAGACGGGGCGCGCCGTGGCCGACGTGCTGTTCGGCGAAATCAACCCCGGTGGCAAGCTGCCCATCACCATTCCGCGCTCCGCCGGCCATCTGCCCGCCTTTTATAACCACAAGCCATCGGCGCGCCGCGGCTATCTCTTCGATGATGTCACGCCACTTTACGGCTTCGGTTACGGGCTCGGGTACACCAGCTTTTCCATCGCCAATCCACGGCTCACGAAGAAGAAGATCCGGAGCGGCAGCTCGACCCGGCTCCTGGTCGATGTCACGAACACCGGCGCGCGCGAGGGAACCGAGGTTGTCCAGCTCTATATCCGCGATCTCGTGAGCTCAGTTACGCGCCCGGTCAAAGAGCTGAAGGGCTTCCGCAAGGTGCGGCTGCAGCCTGGCGAGAGCACGACCGTCGCCTTCGACATTACTCCCGATCTGCTCTCCTTCTACGACATCGACATGAACTACGTCGTCGAGCCCGGAGACTTTGAACTGATGGTCGGCAACTCATCCAGGGATGCGGACTTGACGAAATTGAATTTACAAGTGACGCAGTAGGCGCAGCCGGCAGACCCGGAGAAAGACGAGATGGCAATGATCGAGAGACTCTCCTTTCAAGAGAAATTCGGCTACAGCCTGGGGGACTTGGCTGCCAATTTTGTCTTCCAGGCCATGCTTGCCTTGCAGTTGGACTTCTATACCCACACCTTCGGGCTGACCGCAGCGCAGGCGGGAACGCTCTTCCTCGTCGTCGGCCTGAGTGTAGCTTGTCTCAATCCGGTCATGGGCGTGATCGCCGACCGCACCCACTCCAGATGGGGAAAATTCCGCCCGTGGCTGTTGTGGACGGCCGTGCCCTTCGGCATCATCGGCATTCTCACTTTCACCACGCCCGACTTTAGTGCGATGGGCAAGATCATCTATGCATGGATCACCTATGCCCTGCTCAGAATCATCTACACCGTGAACAACGTTCCCTATGCCTCGCTCAATGCGGTCATGACCTTGGACCCCGACGAGCGGACCAGCATCTCGTCTTATCGCCAGATTGCGGCCAACACCGCCGGCTTCATTGTCGCCAGCCTGGCCATTCCGATGATACGTTTGTTCGGTAACGGCAACGACGCGCGCGGCTACCAGTGGACCATGGGGCTGCTTTCCGTGCTCAGCGTCCTCTTCTTCGTGCTCGCCTTTTTCGCGAGCAATGAGCGCGTCCAGCCCAACCCGCAGCAGAAATCCTCGCTGGGCCAGGATCTTTCCGATCTCTTCCGAAACCGTCCTTGGGTGGTGCTCTTTCTGGCCACCTTGTTCTATTTCATCGCCATCTTGGTTCGCGGCAACGTGATGCTGCCCTATTTCCGCTATGTTGCCGGCCACGTGGATCTCTACGCGTGGTTTAACGGTTTCGGGTTGGCCTCACTGCTTGGCGGCGTTGCCTGCTCCACGGCGCTGACCAAGCGCATGGGCAAGCGCCGGCTATTTATCGCCAGCATGGTCCTGGCCGGCGGATTCAATGCCGCTCTCCTCATCATTCCGCCGCACGCCACGGGGGTCATCATCGCCACGGAAGTGCTGCGCCAATTCTGCTTCGGATTGTCGGGGCCCCTGCTGTGGGCGATGATGGGCGATGTGGCCGACTACGGCGAATGGAAAACGGGGCGCCGCGCCAGCGGGATGGTTACCTCCGGCGTCGTGTTCGCGCTCTGGGCGGGTCTCGCCATTGGCGGCGCCATTGCCGGCTGGCTCCTCTCTCTGTATGGCTTCGTTTCCGAGGCGGCGGCGCAGACCGCGCACGCCCAGACCGGCATCCTCTTAACCGCAAGCATTTACGCCGGCTTGGCCTTCTTCATCACCGCCGGATGCCTCGTGTTCTATCCCATTACTCGAGAAGTGAACCAGAACATTGCCGACGAGTTATCCGAACGGCACAAGACATTTGCTCCACAGGGAACCGCTTAAGAGATATGTGCTTCTCCCTCGCGCGGCTTTATCGTGCGAAGGGTAGGGCGCTCGATATCCATGAACAACATGAGCAACACACCACGTTACCGCCAGTCGTCGCGGGCCTCGGTCAGGCCCTGATTCAGGACGGCATCGAAGCCCGTGTTCTTCTTGATGAAGATCTCGCTGAAGTGACGGTCCTGGCGGAGAAGGATCGCCTGGAGGCGCACCAATTCCAGCAGGGCCAGAAATAAGGCGATCAAGGCCTGCTCGGAGCGGGTGTGGCTGAGCAGGCGGCGAAGGGCCACGGGCTTGTCCTCCATGGTAAGGCGGCGGGTGAGGAACTGAATCATTTGACCCACGGTCACCGAATCTTCCGTGAGGTTGAGCATTGGGCGGTTGCGAGCGCGCTCCAGTATCTCGTGGAAGACACGCACCAGATCCCCAGTATCGGCAGCAATCTCCGGCTCGGCGGCGGAGTCGTTCTGGAACTCGCGTACGCCGGGGTTCGTCCAACTGGCGGCTTCGAGCAACTGCTTCTGCTGAAGCATCTGCGCGGCGTTCTTGAATCGCTCGTGCTCGAGGAGGCGCTCGACCAGCTCGCGCCGCGGGTCTTCGGCCTCTTCGCCGGGTGCGGCTGGGGCGCGCGGCAGCAGCATTTTGCTCTTGATGTGGATGAGAAGGGAGGCAGTGTAGATGAACTCGCCGGCCACATCCATGTCGCTCGATCGGAGCTGGTTGACGTACGCCAGGAACTGGGCCGTGATCTTGGCGATGGGAATGTCGTAGATATCGATGTCCTGCTTGCGAATCAGGTCGAGCAGCAGATCGAGGGGGCCTTCGTAGACTTGGCCGACGATGACTGAAAAGGGAGACTGTTCATCGTCGACGCGGCGCGCCTTGCGGGCTGCGGCTACCTTATCGGCAGTAGTATGGGACGGCATCTCCGGCGGAGCGGGGAATGGCAACGTGGGGGCTGGCTCGCTGGGCAAGGCGGTTTCCGGCAAACTAGATTCAGGCCCGGCGGGTGGTGCGGACTCGACGACAGGTTCGACAAAAGCCGCAGTCTCGATGGAAGACGCAGCCGGGGCGGCCTGCTGGCTCACCGGGACAGGCAGCGTCGGATCGGGCTCAACCGCCGGTTCGCTTGGCGGGTCTGGATCAGCCGCCGCCTGGAGTGGTGCAATCGTGCCCATCCGGCCGTCAGCCAGCAAATCGGCGCTTCCCGCAATGGACTCGGCAATTTCCTCTTCCGCTGCTTTTGCTTCTTCCATTGCTCTTGTTTCTTCCCCTGTTTCTATTGTCGCGTCTGCTTCTTCAACGGTCTCTTCTGTGATTGGATCTGTTTGAGAGGCAGCAACAAGCTGTTCATGCACATCCTGCCCGGCTGCAGACACGGTATCTGGAGCACGGATCGCCTGTGGATTGCCATTGGCGTCCGGAGTCACCAAGGGCTCTGGCCGCAGATCCCGTCGGGGCGCTGACGCAACAAGAGCCGCCGCGGTAGATTCCGTTGCTGGCTTGGGCTCTGCTTCTGTCTCCGGCTTGCGCTCGGCTTCCGGCTCCGTTGCAGCCCCGCCGACCGGCGGTTCCGAGTTAGGCGCTTGATCAACCGAAGGATCGGGAGGAACAGATACCGAGGCAATTTCCGGCACGGAATGCAGAACCGCAACAGGCATAGCCGCGCCGTTCTCGGTTTCTGGCTCTGCGGGCAAGACGGGATTCTGCGCAGCGGCCGAGCGCTCCTCCTCAGCCGGTTCTGCGGCCGGCCCGGCATGCGATTCGGCCTCGGCACGGTCCTTGCTGAGCGGCATGGAAGAGGATTCGGCGACGAGATTCGGCGTCGGGAGCAGCTGCGGCGCAGAGTCGACAGGCCGTGCAGTGGCGGCGGCTTTGGAATTTAGTTCATCGGGTGCGTCAAGAGCTAGCGGGATCTTGAGCGGATCTTCTCCGGACGTGGGTGCCAGAACAGACTCGGCCGTGGAGGCAGGAGCAGTTTCCGGAAGTAGCTCCGCTGAGGGAACCGACGCTGTCTCCCGAGTTCCTGCGCTTGCGGGAATGTCTGTGGTTTCGCGTGCAGGATGGGACTCGTCAATCATCGTAGGTGCCGAGACGGACTCGGCGGGGGGGACGGACGCAGTCTCAGTAGCGCTTGCAGCATTCGCGGCAATGGGCTCCGAATCAGGAACCGAATTGACATCTGAAGCGAGAACCGAGTTGGGGAATGGTTCGGTCAATGCTGATTCTTCTTCCGGATTCACCTCCGGCGGGGCTGATGATTTCGCTTCCTCCATATGCGCATCGGACACCGGGCGCGCAAAAAGGCCAAAACCGGAGCGGATGCTGTTCAAAGCGTAACCGAGGACCCTGCGCCACCACGGGATTTTTCGATCAGCCATCTGCTTCTCCCGAGGGGCTCAGGCCACACTCAGCATTCCGCTTTCGCAGCCAGAGGCATGCGCATGGCTTGGCGAACTTCGCTCATGGTCTGTTCGGCGCGGGCGCGGGCACGGCGCGAGCCATCTTCGAGAATCTCAATTACCTTCGATTCGCTAAAGCTCGCGCGGCGGTCCTGGATCGGCTGGAGAATTTGGACCAGCGCGTCGGCGACCCACCCTTTGCACTCGATGCAGCCGATCGACGCCGAGCGGCAGCCCTCATAGACCTTGGCCATCGTCTCCGGCGTGGAAAAAACCTTGTGCAGATCGCCCACCGGGCACTTATCGGGATCGCCGGGATCCGTCCGGCGGATGCGTGCCGGGTCGGTGACCATAGTCTTCAACTTCTGCCTTACCACCGGTTCGGGATCGCTCATCAGGATCGTATTGCCGTAACTCTTCGACATCTTACGGCCGTCGGTGCCGGGGAGCTTGGGTGCGGGGGTCAAAAGCACTTTCGGCTCGGGGAGCACGTAAAGAGGGTGCACCTTCGCTGCTCGGAGAATTTCCCCGACGTGCTTGGCCTTAGGCCTCGGGTACAACTGGTTGAACCGCCGCGCGATCTCCCGCGTCAGCTCGACGTGCGCCTGCTGATCCTGGCCCACTGGCACAAAGTGCGGCTGGTACAGCAGAATGTCCGACGCCATCAGCACCGGATAGCCGAGGAATCCGTAGGTGGTCAGGTCTCTGTTAGTCAGGTTCTCCTGCATCTCCTTGTAGCTGGGGACGCGCTCCAGCCAACCGAGGGGCGTACTCATGCCCAACAGCAAAGCCAGCTCGGCGTGCTGCAAGACCTTGCTCTGCAGGAAGAGGACGCTCTTGGCCGGATCGAGGCCGGCGGCGAGGTAGTCGAGGATCACCTCGAGGGTGTTGGGCGCAATCTGCGAGGTGTCGGCGTAGTCGGTGGTGAGGGCGTGCCAGTCGGCGATAAAGAAGTAGCATTCGTACTCACCCTGGCCTCCGCTCGGGTTTTGCAGCTTGACCCAGTTGGCCAGGGCGCCCATGTAGTTGCCCAGGTGGAGCTTCCCCGTGGGACGCATGCCGCTGAGGACGCGCGGGCGGATCGATAGAGATGGGGTTTCAGGCATGATGCGTGTCAATATCCGTAGCCGGCGCCAAACAAAGCGCCGCAAAATGCGATCAAGATCGCAGCAATAGGCTCAGTCCATTGTAGCGGGAGGGACCGGCGGCCCCGGCCTGCACGGCAGTGTCCCACACATGCACTGGACCGGCTGCGGAAATACTCGCTCTAAAGATGGTTTTATATTGGAGCAAGGCGGGGCATCTTCTGGGTCCCGAGCTGTAAGTGCCGCAAAAGAAAGACAGAACTTTAGCCTCTCCGGAAATATGCGGCCTCGATTCTCCTCTTGTTGGGAGTCTTTCCGCAGCTCATGAAGCCGCAATCCGTATCACTC
>JAKABE010000362.1 GCA_021801945.1 Acidobacteriota bacterium | reverse complement strand
TTGCGAAATGCGGCGTCCGGTGGTGAATGGCCGCCGCTTCGCGCTGCCTTCGGCTTCGGGGAGCCGATTACGATGCGAAGAGAGATGGAACCTCAACCCCGGTCTGGGCTCAGCCTTGCCTCGCGCCCACGTTTGCGGAGACGCATCCAGGGCCTGTTCGCGGCTTTGGTGGCGGCGGTCCTGCTTGGGGGGCCAGGGAACTTGGCCGCAGAGCCTCCGGCGCATCCGCCGTTGAGGCATCGCGCATCCCCGCTTACGCAGCGGCGGTCGCGGACTCAGATGCACAAGGCAGCCCGGCGTTCCGCACACACGGCCAGAGCCACGCAACCGGCTGCGCCTCTCTCGCAGGCCCCGGCACAGCCTAAACCTCCCGACTGGCCCGTGAACAATCCTCCGCACCCCGCTTCGATCGGCTGGAACGGCCATGAACTGAGCATTACGGCCGATAACTCCAGCCTCAAGCAAATTCTGAACGATGTTTCCGCACACACCGGCGCCAAGGTCGAGGGGTTGAACTTCGACGAGCGAATCTTCGGTTCCTACGGTCCGGGCCAGGTGCGCGAGGTGCTCTCTCAGCTCCTGGATGGCTCCGGCTACAATGTGATGATTATCGGGAATCAGGGTCGCGCCACCCCACTTCAGATCGTGCTCAGCGGTGCTCCCAAGGGCAGCGCCTCGCCCTCGCCCAACAATCCAAGTGGCGGAAATGAGAACTCCAGCGCCGCACAGCCCCCGCAGCCGTACGCGCCGCCTCCACCCATGATTGGCAACGGCTTCAGACCCGGCATGCCTCCCCGTACTTCGCAGGAACTCATGGAGGAGATCCGGCAGCGGCGGTTGGAGATTGAGCAGCAACGACAGATGCGTGAGCAGGGAGTACAACCGAACTGACCGTATCACCGAACTGACAGTATCCCGGACCAGTGCAGAGTGAAAGAAAGACTGCTGCACGCCCTCGCCAGCACAACTTCAGGCTTTATAAAACTCTGCTTGGACCGCTGATTTCGCCCGCCTCAGTGGTTGAAGAAACGGTGTTTGACCGCCGGTTGATCTGAGAGAGCGGCTGAAATTTATAGGCCGGATACGCGCGCCATCTCCGCAGCAGTCTTCACTGCTGCCTGCTGTCGCCGCGGACGAATCAGTGCGAAACCCACGCGAAGGAGTGCATAGGCCGCAAAAATACTAAACGCCATCGAAGCTATCGAGGCGCAGATCAACATGGCCAAATTCACCAAATTCACCATCGCTCCCGTCCTGGTTAACGGCGCTGACGGCCCCGGCGCCCGCGTCTCAGGTTGTTCCTCCAGTTAGCGGCTGGTTCGCCGGTCGGTCGAGTGCTGCCTATCTCGCAGGGAAGAGCCACAGAGGAATTCTTATTTCCCACTATGGCAACCAGTCAAGCTCCTGCACAGCCAGCATCGCACTCCAGCCTTCCGGCAATCGCCGCTACGATTGTCTCAGATAACGCCGCTGCGTTGACCCTCATTTCTGTTGACCAATAGAATACTCCCAGGGTGTTGCATCTGGCGATTTGCCTCGCGCCACCCCGCAAGTGCCCGCCGGTTTCTGAGTGACCCACCATGTCCATTACGCACATTTCGGTGCGCGGGGCGCGCCAGCACAACCTGCGCGATATCAATGTGCGGATTCCGCGCAACGCTCTCACCGTGGTGACCGGCCTTTCCGGCTCAGGCAAAAGCTCGCTGGCCTTCGATACCATCTACGCCGAGGGTCAGCGCCGCTATGTGGAAACACTCTCGGCGTACGCCCGCCAGTTTCTGGACCAGATCGAGCGGCCGGACGTGGATTCCATTGAGGGTCTCAGCCCGGCCATCTCCATCGAGCAGAAGACCACCAGCCGCAGCCCGCGCTCCACGGTCGGCACCATCACGGAGATTTACGACTACCTGCGCCTGCTGTACGCCTCAGTTGGCACGCCTCACTGCCCTAACTGCGGCCGGCCTATCACCCGGCAAACGGCGGATCAGATCGTCCAGCGCATTCTCGAGATGGGCCGAGGAGAGCGCGTTACGGTCATGGCTCCAGTCGTGCGCGGCCGCAAGGGCGAGTTTAAGGATCTGCTCGATCAGATCGATCAGCAAGGGTTTCGTGCACGCGTTGACAGCGAGATGCGCGACCTCTCCGAGCCTCTGCTTCTGGACCGCCGCAAGAACCACACCATTGAAGCTGTCATTGACCGCGTGTTGCTGAGGCCGGGGGGAAACGGCTCCGCGCCTGCCGCCGCCGGCAAGCCCTCGGTGGAAAAACGCCTCGAACAGGCCGTCGCGAAGGCGTTGCAGTTGGCCAACGGCTTGGTTTTGGTGGCCCTGACGGGGGCCGAAGAGCAGTTGTTTTCTTCCTCGATGGCCTGTCCCGATTGCGGTCTCGACGTGCCCAAGCTGGAACCGCGCTCGTTCTCGTTCAACTCCACGTTCGGCGCCTGCCCCGAGTGCCACGGGCTGGGCTCGCTCTACGATTTCGATCCGGCTAAGGTGATCACTGACTGGTCAAAACCGTTGCTTGATGGCGGCCTGGGTCCGGGTTCGTCCTCACAATACCTGATCCGGCTCGTTCGCCTCGCCGCCGAACGCTACGACATCGACCTCAATGCGCCCTTCGAGGATCTGCCGCCGCGCCAGCAGCACATTCTGGTCTACGGCCCGCCGAAGGGAGAGGCGCCGCGCACCGGTTTTCACGGCATTTTGGCATTCTTGCGCGATAACGTTGAGGAAGCGCGCAGCGACAGCTATCGCGAGTACATGATGAGCTATATGTCGGCCGCGCCGTGCCCGGTTTGCCGCGGCAAGCGCCTGCGGCCAGAGTCGCTCGCGGTGAAGGTAGGAGGCCTCTCCATCGCCGACTTCACGGCTCTGCCGCTGAACCGCGCGCTTTCGACGACAATCAACCTGAAGTTCACGGAGCGCGAGGCGCTGATTGCCGAGCGCATTCGCCGCGAGATCGCCGAACGGCTTGAATTTCTTTGCAGAGTGGGACTGAATTATCTATCCCTGGACCGCAACGCCGCCACGCTCTCCGGCGGCGAGGGCCAGCGCATCCGGCTGGCGACTCAGATCGGCTCGCGGCTGCGCGGCGTTCTCTACGTGCTGGACGAACCCTCGATCGGACTCCACCAGCGCGACAACGGCCGACTGATCGAAGCCCTGGAGCGGCTGCGCGATCTGGGCAATACCGTGCTGGTCGTCGAGCATGACGAGGAAACCATTCGCCACGCGGATTACGTGGTGGACCTCGGTCCAGGCGCCGGTCGACTCGGCGGCAATGTAGTGGCCGCAGGCACGCCGGCCGAGATCATGGCCGCGACCGATTCGCTTACCGGCCACTATCTCTCCGGCGCGGCCACCATGCTGCAACGCGCGCTGCCCCGTCCGCTCACCGGCAAGTGGCTCATCGTCACCGGGGCGCGTGAGCACAACCTGCAGGACGTGACTATCCGCATTCCGCTGGGCGTGATGACTGTGGTCACGGGCGTAAGCGGAAGCGGCAAAAGCACCTTGGTGAACGACATCCTCTACCGCTCTCTTGCCCGCAGTCTGTACGGCTCGCGCGAAGAGCCCGGCGCGCACGACGATCTCAGCGGCGCGGAGCAAATCGACAAGGTCGTCCGCATTGATCAGTCGCCAATTGGCCGCACGCCGCGATCCAATCCGGCCACCTACACGCAGGTTTTCTCGCCCATCCGCGACCTGTTCGCCATGCTGCCTGAGTCCCGCGAGCGCGGCTACAAGCCGGGCCGCTTCAGTTTCAACGTGGTCGGCGGGCGCTGCGAGGCATGCCAGGGCGACGGCCAGCGCCGCATCGAGATGAACTTTCTGCCCGATGTTTACGTTCAGTGCGAAGTCTGCAACGGCCGCCGTTACAACCAGGAGACGCTCGCCATCAAGTTCCACGGCCACTCCATCGCCGACATTCTCGACCTCACCATTGAAGATGCTCTACCAATACTCGCCGATGTGCCGCAGGTGCGGCAGAAGCTGCAAACCCTGGTGGATGTCGGCCTGGGCTACGTGCACCTGGGGCA
>JAKABE010000017.1 GCA_021801945.1 Acidobacteriota bacterium | reverse complement strand
CCAAGCAGGGCGTGAGCTTTCGGCGCGAAGAGTTGCGGGCGCACATCCCAAACCAGCAGAGCGCAAATCCCGGCAATTGCGAATGCTGCAAGCATTAGGAGTATGAGGCGAAGCACACGATGGAGAGAATCTGCCATAGTCCAAGCCTATTTACCACGGCGTAAAGATTGCGTAAGAGGGCTGGCTCGCACCTAGTTGCCGGGGGGGCGGTGGTCGCCCCAGCGTGAGCCGAATCACCACGGGCGACTATGGCGGTTCACCGCCCACGACCGACGTTACCCTTCAGATCGCGGGGCCTCAGCCCATGAAAAGCTCGCGTCGCTGGCGACAATGAGGATCGAGGATTCCTATTCGAGGATATAGAGAGTGTAGGAAAGCGCGCTGTCAGGGAAGCGGCCCAAGAGTTTGGGCAGTAGCACCCCGGGCTCAGTTCGCCAGAATCTGAACCAAACCATCGCAGTTCCTAACTGCCAGGCGCCAGAATTCGGGCCATCGTTGCGGAAACTCGCTCCCAGTTCTCCGTCTCCTCCGCGATCTTCTTTCGGCCCGTGCGGTTGAGAGAGTAGAACTTCGCGCGACGATTCGTCTCCGATGTGCCCCATTCGCTTCGAATCCAGCCGCGCTGCTCGAGGCGGAGGAGCGCAGGGTAGATGGTGCCCTGGTTGAGAGTGAGAGAGTTGCCGCTGACCTGCTCAATACGGCGGGCGATGCCGTAGCCGTGGAGCGGGCCCATGGCTTCCAGTGTCTTTAGCACCATCAGATCGAGCGTCCCCTGCAACACGTCGGACTTTTGCTCGCCCATTTTCCCTCCTGTCGAGAATCTGCCTATATGATTGCGTCGCGATAGTCAGAATGTCCACAGGTAAGGCAAAGAGAGGAGAGGGATGGACAGGCCAGATCTTCATCGACTGTCATGGGCCTTGGCCATGCCTCCGGTATGTAATGAAATGTCGGCCAGTGCCTGGCGCAGCGGACAACTGCTCAGCGGTTCTTTCCGCGGATGTTGCTTTCTTTGTAACGCGACGGTTATTACCGGTCAACCAGGCCCTTACCCCATCCACGACGGCCCGCCAACCGACCGGAATCGACTCAATGTCTTTGAAAAAGCCGCGACATTTGACCTTACGCAACTGGCGCTAATCGCTCAACAGTCCGATCGACTGCATGAGCTTAATAGCATTGCTGGTCTGAACAATCCCGGCCTTGAGCTTGAAATCGAAGACGAGTTGTCCGTTCTCCAAGTGATCTTCGAAGTGATAATTCCGCGCGCTTCCATTCATGCTCTCGGGAATGTGCGCGAGCGCTAAATCGTGGGTTGTGACCATGCCCATGGCTCCACGCTGCACCAGATCGTTGACCAACATTTGTGTTCCCAGGAGCCGATCATGCGAATTTGTCCCAGAGAGCAGTTCATCCAGCAGGAACAGGGCGGGCATCGGGCCTTGCGCCAAGTCTGAAATCAATTTGAGGCGCTTGATCTCCGCATAGAAACGGGAGACTCCGCCCTGCAAGGAATCCAGAACGCAGATCGAAGCACCAATTGCGAGCTGCGACATACGCAACCGCTTCGCTCGCACCGGAGCGCCACACTGCGTCAAAACTGCATTGACTCCAATTCCCCGAATAAATGTGCTCTTGCCCGACATATTCGGCCCGCTGAGGACGATCAGTCGGAGGCCATCGCCAAATTTCAAATCGTTCCGTACGGCTTTGCTTTCGGGCAGGAGCGGATGCGCGAAGGATTCCGCCTCGAAACCCGGTCTCTCATCGTCAATCTCAGGCCACGCATCGCCGGGATGCTCATATGCGTAGCCGGAAAACGCGGCGAGCACCTCCATCTCCCCGACCGCTCCAAGCCAGCCACGGATGGCCGGACCGAATTGCCTGCGCCAAGCTTCGGTCTTAAACATCCACCGTACGGTGAAGAGGAGGAAACGGTCCAGGCCAAAGACGCTAAAATACGGATTTCTTCTATGCTCGAGATGCCGCACAATCCGGTCCAGCCGCTTTATCGCGGCCGAAGGGGGAAGTCCGCCAGCGTCAAGCGCTGACTGCAACTTTGCGAGCCGCGGCGAATCGAATGGTTCCCGTTCGAGAACCCGCAGAATCTCCACGAGCAGATCGAGATCGTCGACAGCTGCTTCCATAGCTTCAGCGGATGTTGGAAAGCGCTTCATGAGGAACCGATACAGAATCCCGTTGGTCATCGAGAGCAGGAGCAGTGGCAGGTAGGAAAGATGCAGTGCTGGGTTGAAGTAACCTGCAGCCGACAACGCTACCAGCACGAGCCAGAGAAATGCCAGCGAGGCGGCAAGCACCTGGAGCCATCGTGATTGAGGCGATGATTTCCCTTCTCCCCAAGCCGCCAGCGAATCTGGATGAAGGCCAAGGCGAACCTTGTCTCCAGCGGTGAACAATCTCTCCCGGAACTTCACGCGCGTTTTCAGCTCCTGCGCTGCGCATTGACGAGCGCGAATCTCATCTGGAGGTGCCGGCTTCAGCAGCCAACGCGCGAGCGTCTCTTCTCCCGCGCGAGTACGGACGGTGCAAAGGAACTCGAAGAGCGAGCCCACACCAAAAACATCCAGGTCTCGGGCGTATGGATGAGCAGCATCCATAAAGCGTTCGCCGCGTTCGCCCTTTCCCACCCAGCGGTCTTCCAGCCGTGCTACTCCCCGATCGTAGTAAGTGATCAGGGCTTTGAGTTCCTGTATACGTGTCAATACTTTCTCGTGCGCAACCGCAAGCACAATAAAGACGGCCACGGGTATCAGCAACACCCAAGCCCCGTGGCGCTCATGCACAAACCAGACCAAGAGCGCCACTTCCAAAAGTCCAATGGCAAGCTTCGCGTATCCGAGGCCCCAGTCCCATTTCTGCACATAAGCTAACTGATCCCGATTCTGGGCCAATAACCGCTGATAGACTGCCAGCGGGGACTCAATTTTGGGCCTTTCTGGAGTTTGATCCATCCTTCGCCTCCACTCGTCGCAGGAATTCCAATGATACGCCTTAGAGAACATGGTCCTGATATTCGTCAGGGCCCCTCGCTCACGGTCCAAATGCGTTTACCGTTAAGATCTGCGGTCGGCGGGCAAGTGTCGTGAAATCCGTGTATTTACTTTGAAAAGAGAAAGTTAGATGCCGTCAGCGGCGGTGCGGGCGATTAGTCGGCAAGTGTTACCCTTTGGCCCGTTGAATTGGCGAAGGGGCTCGCTCTTCAGCCGTTCTTGTTGGCAGCAATCCACGATATTGCCTGGTCTCCAAACAGCATATCCAGCACTTCGATCGCATCATGTCATTCACATCTCGCGGGGCGCACCGGTCAATGATTGGTCGCCGCCGCGCTCCTAAAGACAGGCAGAGTTTCTCGTCGTCTTCAAGCGTCTCGGAGGGAGGCGCAAAGCTCAAAGAACCGCGCAGGCATCGAATGTTCCAATTGCCAATAGATATTCATCGGCCGACTCCCTGAGTGGGACAAGTGCTTCACCGGCCCGAGAAACGTAAAAGCGTCGTTCTTCGTGGGCCTCACGAAGAGAAGGAATCTGGCTCCGTTCTCTTGCTGACGTACGCACCTCTGGGGGAACCATGTTCGACTGGAGCAGGAGAGAATCTCTTGGGACTTTGCTCAGACGGTATTGCCCTTGAATTCGGATGAGGCTGTCGTCCAATGCAGACCTTCGCACGCATTACTCAACCTAAATTTTGCAAATAGCGCCATTCGTGAATTCGGCCATGACGCTGCCCTTCCCCAATTTTCCCCTGTGAGTCGATCAGCGGATTGATGCAGTGCAAATTCGATGGCCCGATTGAACTGCATAAGCTATTGACTTACAGAGACTTATGGCAATAGTTCGTAGAATTATTGTTCTGGTGGCGGAACACTCCTCTAGATAGTCGTCAGAATTACCTCAAGACTTGGGCCAAAGAGCCTTCGGAACTCCAATAAATCGGAGTTCATAGTTGCCGCAATTATTCTCAGGGTCCACACCCTGACTGCAGAATCAAAAACACATCGAGGGTAGGACGTCCGATCCTCGGTGATTCAATCACTCAACCGTGACCATCGTCCTACGTCTCTTTCCTTCGGGGCGGTGGTTATCGGACGGGCCTGGCTTTTCCATCCCGCAGGGTTTGGGCGATAAGGGCGCGGATCTGTGCCTGATTCCTGGCGGCCAGGTGGGCCATCTGCGCACCCAGGCGGCCTTGCTCGGCGCCCAGCTTGCCTTCTTGTGCGCCGAATTCTCCCATAACTTTGCCCCATTGGTCGTATTGCGCGTAGAGGCCGCTTTCCGCCTGGCTCAACCGGCGCTGAATCTCGGCGATCCTGCGCTGCAGTTGCATCAACTGCTGCTGAGTGATCATGTTTCCCTGGCTATTCTTGAGGCTGGCGACGGCCGCGTTCAGATCGGCCATCTCTTTGGAGAGGTCGGGCTTGGGAATTTCCGCCTGGCGCTGCTGGCGGCCCTGCTCACGCATCTGCTGGCCGAGCGCGCGCATCTGCCCTCCGACCTCGCGCATCTGGCTGCGCAGATTCTCGATGGGTTTTTGCATGGCCTCAATCTGCGCTACGATCGACGGGTCTTCTACGATATAGGACTTGCCGCCGTGCTCGAACCACAAGAATGGTCCGTGCGCCATTTTGCGCGCCTTGGCGATCTCCTGGCTTGCTTCACCGTATGAAAGCGATTGCCGCGAGCACGGAATGTGCATTTGCGGTTGGCCAGATCCTTGAACCAGTGCCCAGGCGTCGCCGTCCTTCGAGTCGAAGCATGAGTAGCCGCCGAAGTTGCGGCTCTGCCGCAATGCCTCACCTTCCGCTTTCAGCGCCGCGTCGATGGCCGCCCTGAGATCGGGCATGGGCGGAACTTGGACATGGACGGGCGGAATCGCCGGAACTTCTACGTGGACGGGGGGTATGGGCGGGACGACGACGGTTTGCGGCGGCGCCGGAACAAACGGAGCGGACGCGGAAGCAGGCGCCGGCGTCGGCGTCGGCGTCTGATCGGTGGTGATCGGTTCATCGGTCGGCTGCGAGACGCCTGTCGAAGGCTGCGAAGACTGCGACTGCGCCTGAGAGGTCAACTGTGGAGTGACCACCTGCGGCGCCTCTTGGCCGGCGGCCTGAACGCGGACCTGCGCAGCGGAGACAAAGAGCACCGCAGGGACCAGCAGAACAACCAGCGCGGCGCGGCGGCGTCCGGCGGCAAAGGCCTGGCTGAAGTTTGTCTCATTGAGCAGGCGCTCGATGCGAGGGGTGAGATTTCCGGTGCGTGCCATGGCGACTCCTGTAAGGGTGGGGCGCGGGTGAGCCGCGAATTCGAGCAGCAACCGGGCATAAGAGGAGCGGCTGGCGGCCTCCTGCAGGGCGGCGCGGTCGCCCATGGCCTCGCCCAGTTCGGAGAGTTTGCGCTTGAGCCACCAGCCCAACGGACTGAACCAGAACAGCGCCGTGTAGAGGCCGGCCAGCAGTTGCAGATAGAAGTCGCCCTGGCGGATGTGGGAATGCTCGTGAGCCAGCACAATGCGCAGCTTTTCAGGCTCCCACGCCCGGCAATCGACAGGCAGCACAATCCCTGAGGCGATATTGGCCGGCGAACTCACGCGGCTGCTGCAGCGCACGGACGCGCCGGGCGCAATCTCCGCACAATCGGCGGCGGAGACCGGCTGCGCCGTGAACCAAAGCCGGAAAGCGGCAGCAAGACCAGTCAGCAGGCGGAGCAGCAAGACTGCGGCAACGGCAATGTAGAGCAGCCCGGCAAGAGTCAGTGGCTGGATCGGCCAGGAATGGTTTGCTGCGGGCTCATCCGATAGCGGCGCCGCGGCGGTGGGCCGTCCGGCGAAGTCTACGTTGTTCGGCAACGCATTCGCCGGGTCCGTGCTTTCGGAGCCTGGCTCGGCGATCGGCGCCTCGGTAGAGCGCGCTAAGGCTAAGGCGGCTGCATTCAGAGCCGCTGCCTCGGCCGGTGCGGCGGTCTGCGCCGCTCTTGACGCGAAGCGCGCCGCCGAGGGAGACGAATTCAACGCCGCCGCATGGGTCGAGGTAAGAGACGGCAGGACGATCCTGGGCAACTGGATGGCGCCAGCAGCGGGCAGCCAGCGCACCGCGAAGGGCATGGCCAGCGCCGCCGCGAGCACCAGACTCCATGCGGTCTTTTGCGCGGGCACGTTGTGAACGCGCAGCAGGCGCAACACGGCCCACACGACGGCTGCCGCGGCGAGCGAGCGCAGAGCCGCTTCAACCAAGATGGGAAGAACGGTAGCGTTCATCGTTTCCCCTCCTTTTTACGGGTTCTCGGTGCAGGCTTGGCGGCGGTGGCTTCAGCGGCAGCAATGCGCTCTGCAAGCCGTTGCAGCTCGGCGCGGTCGAGCATCTTTGAGTCGACCATGCCCACCAGCAGCGCTTCCACCGAGCCCTCGCAGAACCAGTCCACGATGCGCTTGGCGGCCCGACCGGCAACACGCTGTCGCGTCTCCAGCGGCTTGTAGAGAAACGTGCGGTTTTCGACAGAATGTGCCAGATAGCCTTTTTCTTCAAGCCGGCGCAGAACGGTGCGGATGGTCGAGTCCTTAAGAGGGCGAGCTAGCTCCTCGCGCACTTGTTCGGCAGTCAAAACGCCTCTGCGCCAAACGATGGCTAGAATGCTCCGTTCCAGTTCCCCGAGATCGGCGGGATCGTGGCTGTCAGGACTGTTACCGTTCATAGTGTTACTATATGTAACATTATCCAGATAAACTGTCAAGAAAAAAATTAGACCGTGCCCAGCCTTAAAAGAAGGGTCGTCCTTGAGGGGCTACCGGGCCGCCTAAAACTTCTACGAGAACATATCTCTGCAAGGAGGCCCGAATTCAGTCGGGCTCTGAGCGTAGCAGAGCAAGGACGGAGTCTCGCTTTTGGGGTGACTTCGGCCTGTTCGAAGATCGTTCTCCCCGGAGCCAAAGTCCGAGTCTCCCATTTTCGCCTTCCTCGGCGCAGCTAAAGCCACGCCTTTCCGAGACAAGAAATCTTCATTAGGTGAATTTGTGATTGCCCTGTGAGCACATAACTAACTACTTGACGATTGCGGAAGCTCGTAGGCATACTTGCGAATCATGTTCCGGCTGGCGTAAAACCTTCCCCGCCAGAAAAGCAGGCTTATATGGACCTTGTTCTGATCCGTTCCCTATTTGTGTTTGTACTCGCCACGGTTTGTTATTTTCTTCATCCCTTCGGAATTCAAGTAGCATGGCTGAGCGCGATTGTTGGCGCCATAGCGGCCGGCGCTGTCATTGTGTTCGAAGTGCGGGTGCGAGCACTCACGCTGCGGCGGCTGATCGGCGCAGTAGTGGGCAGTGTGCTGGGCATCATTGGCGCAGCGCTGTTTTGTCTTGTGCTGCGTTCCGCGCCGCTCGACAGCGCAACCTCTGCCGTACTGCAAATCTTCGTGCTGCTTCTGATGACCTACGTAGGTTTAATAGTGGGAGCCAGCAAAGGCGACCTGCTAAACCCCGCGGCTTTGGGGACAATCTTCACCGGCGACCGGCCGACTCGGCAAACCGCAAAGGTGCTGGACACCAGCGTCATCATCGACGGACGCATCGCGGACATTGCCGAGGCAGGATTCATCGACGGGATGCTGGTGGTGCCGGAGTTTGTGCTTCGCGAGTTGCAGGTAGTGGCCGACTCCACCGACGGCTCAAAGCGGCAGAGAGGCCGGCGAGGGCTGGATATGCTGCAACGGATGGAAGGAAATGAAAAGCTCCAGGTGCAGATCGTGCCGGACGATTTTCCGTCGATCCGCGAAGTAGACCTAAAGCTGTTGGAACTGGCCAAGAAACTTGAGGCTAAGGTGGTGACCAACGATTTCAACCTGAACAAGGTGGCCCACCTGCACCATGTGGAGGTGCTGAACATCAATGACCTGGCTAATGCGCTGAAGCCGGTCGTTCTACCCGGCGAGCGCATGAATGTGCTGATCCTGAAGGAAGGCAAGGAGTACAACCAGGGAGTTGGCTACCTGGACGACGGAACAATGGTGGTAGTGGACCACGCGCGCAAGATGATCGGCAAACCGGTGGATATTTCCGTAACCAGCGTGCTGCAAACTGCCAGCGGGAAGATGATCTTCGGAAAGATGGATGAGATTGGAAAGTTGGCCGAGACGATGTAAAGAACGGCGTGCCGGCATCCGAGCTGACGCCACGAAATCTCACCTGCGGAAGAGTCCCTGCTAGCAGCAGGGACTCTTCCGCGGTCTTTGCTTGCGGGCAGCCGGCTGTCAGTACTTGGGCACGCTGGGATCGATCTGGTCGGCCCAGGCTGTGATGCCGCCAGCGAGATTCTTCACCTTGGAGTAGCCAGACTGAGCCAGATACTCCGCGATGCGCTGGCTGCGACCGCCCATCTTGCAGTGGACAATGATCTCACGATCGCGGTCGATCTCGGCCAGCCGCTGGGGCACTTCGTTTTGAGGGATGAGTTTGCCACCGAGGTTGGCGATCTGGTACTCAAAGGGCTCGCGGACATCGAGAATAAAAAGATCCTCACCCGCGTCGAGGCGTTGTTTGAGTTCATGAACCGTAAGCTGGGGAATGCCGTTTTTCAAGGACTGCTCCTGTTGAGAATTTGGCGCAAGGCCGCAGAACTGCTGGTAGTCAATGAGTTGAGTAACGGTGGGATGAGGGCCGCAGACCGGGCACTCAGGATTTTTGCGCAGCTTGAGCTCGCGGAAGCACATGGCGAGGGCGTCGAGCAGGAGCAGGCGGCCGACGAGCGGCTTGCCCTTGCCCAGAATAAGCTTGATGACCTCCGTGGCCTGAATCAGGCCCACCAGACCGGGAAGAATGCCCAGGACGCCGCCCTCAGCGCAACTGGGAACCAGACCAGGCGGAGGCGGCTCGGGATAGAGACAGCGATAGCACGGGCCCTCTTTGGCGGCGAAGACACTGGCCTGACCCTCGAAGCGGAAGATGGAGCCGTAAACGTTGGGCTTGCCGAGCAGCACGCAGGCGTCGTTGACCAGGTAGCGGGTCGGAAAGTTGTCGGTACCGTCGGCTACGATGTCGTAATCACTGAGGATGCTGAGGGCGTTGGCGCTCGACAGCATGGTATCGTGCTTGACGACATTGAGTGCGGGATTGAGGGCGATGAGCTTCTCTTCGGCTGAGTCGAGCTTTTTACGGCCGATGTCACGCGTCGAGTGGAGGATCTGGCGCTGCAGATTGCTGGCATCAACGGCGTCGAAGTCCACCAGGCCAAGGGTACCGACGCCCGCGGCAGCCAGATAGAGGGCAAGCGGAGAACCCAGGCCACCGGCGCCCACGCAGAGGACACTCGCGGCCTTGAGACGCTGCTGGCCTTCCCTGCCGACCTCGGGCAGAGCCAAATGCCGCGAGTAGCGCGAGAGGTCGTCGCTGGTGAGCGCGGGGAGCACAGTGGGGTCGGTAAATGCAGACATACAGGTCTCAGCTCTAAGTTCGAAGTGGTCAATGTGCGGGCAGCCGCCGCTCGCGATTCCGCCCGAAAGGCTAGTGCCCCTGGCGATCGAAGGATTGATGGAAAGCGTGTCGCCTAACCTTCCAGCCGTGCTCTCTCGCTGGAGTTCATCGGCGGACGCCTTCAACGTTCAATTACAGGTTAACAAAGGCACGCGGTCTGTCCTCGGTTGTGAAAAGTCTGTCCTCGGTTGTGAAGAGATTGATGCGGAATTTGGGGATGTGTGCCGGTGAGCCGCTTCAGCACATCAGGAATGAATGATCTCCACCCCGTAATCGGCAGCCTGTTGGCCGCCCCAGTAGAGAGCATGGGATCGGGAGTGAAGATAGTCATGCGAAAGATGCCTCCATTGGGCGATCGCAACGGTCTCGGAGTACGGTGCCCGCAAAACCACTGCAGACCCTGGCCCTCTATAGATGCGCCAAAACGGCAATGGGATGAAAACTATGCCTACTGACGGCGTGCAGAGGATTCCTGGAATGGCGAGAGAAACGGCTCAATGGACCGTCGTGGTTTAAGAGCTGGCGGCTGTTCAGCGCCCCCGCCGATGACGTCCGTCAACCTCTTGCTTGCGGTGAAGGGCCAAACCGATCACCGCAGATGATTTGCCGGCGGCCAATGGAACGCAGCCGTTCCGGTCGACGGTCGGCGTTCAGCTCTCCTCTCCTTTTCGCCAAGCTTTCCTCTCTCTTTCTTTGTCTGGTGGGTGATGCTCCGTGATCGGAATTCTGCTAACATCCTGCGCAAGGAGGTGAACATGCCTACCACACGACCTGTTTCGGCAAGGGAATTTTCGCTGGAAAACCGCGAAGACCATCCCGTGGTACAAAACTTGCAACGTCAGGTAGCGAACGCTTTTGTTCTCTACGCCAACTACAAGCACTACCATTGGCAGACGTTCGGGCCGCTGTTTCGGGATCTTCACCTGATGTTCGACGAATTCGCCGCGGCCGTCCTGGAGACGGTGGATGAGTTCGCCGAGCGCATCCGCATGATCGGCCCGGACATCGCGTTCAGACAGTTAAAGCAGATGCAGGACGCAGCCAGTATCCACTCCACCGCGCCCGGCCAGAACCTGCGCGAAATGCTCGAAGAAGCCGACGCCAATCTGCTTGTGATCATCAAGGAGATGCGCGATTCGGCCAAAGCCGCTGGCGAGTACGACGATCCAGGTACCATCGATCTGTTTACAAAAGCGGTTCAGATTCACGAGAAGCACGAATGGTTTGTGCGTGAAGTCTTGAAGAAAAGAGACGGTTTGGCGGCCTGAGACCGGCCTTGGGAGGCTCAAGGGCCCTAACTCCCGTCAGGATCGCCGGGCGGCCTAATCCTCAATCTGGACGTCTTGCTGCTCGAAATGCTTGTCCTCTTCCGTGGTTCCGGTCAGCAGGAAGGCATTCGTGAGAGCCGCCGTGCGGTGTGCGATCTCGGTGATCACATACGAGCAGCCGACCCAGTGCGCTTCGGCGAAGTCGGTTGGGGACCACTGGGCGGGGGAGTCGGGGTGCGAGTGGTAGAACCCGGCAATCTCGTGGCCCTGGCGGCGAGCCGCGCACGCGATGCGGACCAACTCGGCAGGCGCGATCTCGTAGCGGTCATGCGCAGAGTCGGTGCGGATGTTGCTGGCGCGTACGGCGGCCGTGGCGAGCCAACCGCCGGGCGTCGGGCGGCCAAGCAAAACGCCGCAGCACTCCTGAGGGTAGGTCTTTTCGCCATGCGCGCGGAGAGAGTCGTATACGGAGCGGGAGAGACGGAGAACGCTCATGCGTCCTCTGCGCAGCGGCCGGTGGGGGAAGGACCGGATTGGTCGGTGCAGGCATTCATCGGAAAATTGCAGCACGCAACAGGGGTATGCGAGATTGGAAGAATGGGGAAGATATCGTTTCCTACCACACTATTTTCCCAGATTGGAGAGCAACCATGAGACGAAAATCGCGAAATCCCAATTTCGAGGAGACGATGCGGTTGCTGCGCGCCTGCTCGTTCGATGTGCACCCCTTCGCAGGGATTCCAGGAGGAATGCTCGTCACTAAACACGGCGCGGGGGCGGTCCTGGTGCCCGCTGCAGGCATACCGGCCGCTTGCGCTGTAAGTCCCGGTGCGCTGGTGAACGGGGAAGTGGCCCGGTTGGTCGACCGGGGCTATCAGAAGTTCATTAAGACCTCCCAATATGAAAATCCCGCCACGGCAAGCCAATTGCACGCCATTCATGCATTCAGCGAAGAGTTAAGGCAGCTCACGAGTGGGATAAGCCTGTACAACGAATCGCTGGGAACCACCGGGGATGTGTATCGCTACGACCGTCTGCGAGGACGGGAAGCGGAACCGGCAAAACCCGTACAGCCCTGGCAGCCTGCGGGCGGGCACTGACGCTCGGAGACCGCCACGGCGGAGCATGCAATGGAAGCACAAGAGCAGGTGGGCTGCGCGGCGAGTCGGCCGTCGGATCGGAGGGCCTTTCCGCGCTGCGCGGTGGATGAAGAGGCGGGGCTCTTGCTGGTAGAGCATGGGCTCAGGCTCGTCTGCCGGGTGTTGGATCTAAGCATGGAGGGATGCCGGATCCGCACTGCGCAGCGGCTTCCGATCGGCATCCACGTGCGCGTCGAGGTGACGTTTACCATCAACGGAATCCCTTTCAGAATGGCGGGATTAATCCAAAGAAGCAACAGCGAATACGAGGTTGGCATCCGCTTCGTGGACGTAACCCCGCGCCGCAAGGCAGAGTGGGCCGAGGTGGTAGGCGAAATGCAGGAGGCTCTGGCGATAAAGGCGAGAAAGGAAGCCGCGCGGGCCGAGGAAGAGGCCGTGCGGGCTAAAGAAAAGGCTGCGGAGGCCGAAAAGGAGAAGGAAAGGGTTGAAGAAGAGTCGGCTGCGGAAGCCGAAAAGAAGTTGCCTCATAGGCGATGGCGCGGGGCAGACGCCCAGAAGTGCGGAAGGTGAAGTCCCGATTCGTTCCAGGCGCGTGAACAAGGTGCAAGCTCAGAGTTAGTCGGCAATCGGGATACGTGCAATCCGTTGATTATAGATGGGTTGAAAGACACGGGATCCGCAAAAGCTGCCAGATGCATTCCGGAACGTTCTCGTGCCATCCGCTGTGGCCGGAGTAGGCCCGGAGATGAACGATGGAGCAGCACCGAAACCAGGCCGCACGCCCGAAGGGCCCCCCAAAGTGCCACCAAGATGAACGCCGCAAGCAACCGCGCTTGCACTGCAAGGGCGTGGCCGAGATCAGCGTACTTTCCGTGAAAGCGAAGATCCCAGGGACCTTGCTGGATTTGAGCGTCTCTGGGTGCTGCATTCATTCCAGCCTACCGCTTCCGTCGATTGAAAATCCATTCGTCGAGGTGCACCTGCATGTAAAGGGCATTTCACTGCGCCTCGCTGGCGTAGTGCGGCACGTCAGGAAGGACCACCGAGCCGGAATCGAATTCGTCGACGTAACCTCCCGGAAGGCTGAACAGATCAAGGAATTGATTCAAGAACTTCTGGAGATGGAGCACGATTCCTTCGCCAACACACATAGGGCCTCTGTTACTGCCTTATAAAAGGCGGCGCAAACAACAAGGAAAAAGACAGAATATAGTCAGATAAGTGGCGACTCGGCGACGCAGGATGGCAATAAAGCAGGGATGATGCCTTCCGGCTATTGATGGTTGCACGTCGGAGCATGAAGTCGGCGTGCTGACGGGCTACTACCTTTTCAATTCTGATCTTTACAGAAACCGCGCGGTCAAGTGGGCTTCCCTTAAGAACAGTCCACCTTGCACGAGGCTGCAAGGTCAGCGGGTGACGTGAAAACGCCCCAAATGAAGACGACCGCGGTTTCCTTGGAGCGTGTTTACACCCGCCGCGTCTCGTTCCAGTGCACCATGGGCAGGCCAGGGAGCGGAGCGCGGAAGTAGGGAATGCGGTTGGCGCGCAGTGAGCCGATGTAGAGGGTTTTCAGATCCGGACCGCCAAAAGTGACACTCGCCATCCAGGGGGCGACGCCCTGGCCGGTGGCGAACAGAACCTGCTCGTTGACCTCTCCAGCAAAAAAAGTCTTCTCCAGGGCGTCCACCTTCTGCGGGTCGCCTTCGTCGAGGAGCACGCGCAGGTCGCCCTCGGGCGTAAGGACGAAGAGCTTGTCGGAGTAAACCATGGTGCCCCAGAGGTTGCCGCCGCTGTCGAAGGCGATGCCGTCAGGCCATGCGCCTTTGCCCAGGCTGGAGGGACCAAAGATCTCGCGCTCGCCAAGCGTGCCGTCGGGCCGGACGCGCATACGGCTGATGCAGCCGCCGGTGGTTTCGGCCACATACAAATACTCTTCGCGGGCGTCCATGCGAATCTCGTTCGTGAAGTGGAAGCCCTCAGCCATGATGTGGAAGGCGCCGTCAATGTAGCGCGCGATGTAGCCGTCTGGCAGGTCGGGGCGCAGCGCGTGCATCCAGTTTTTGATGCGCGTAGAGACCGTGATCCAGATGCGATCCTGCGAATCGCGCAGCACGAAGTTCACTTTGCCGATCGGCTCGCCGTCGATGTGGTCGGCCAGCACCCGCGATTCGCCCTCGCGGGTCATGATCTCCAGGCGGTCGGTGCCGAAGTTGGAGATGAGAATGTCGCCGTTGGCGGTGAAGGCCAATCCGTTGGGCAGGGTGCCTTCGAGGTACCGTGAAGCTTCGCTTTCGACGCCGGCGAAATGACCGGAGAGCCGCTGGCTGATGATGCGCTGGCTGCCGTCGGGCTGAATATGCACCACGCCCCCGCGGGCGTCGGCGGCCCAGAGAGAGCCATCGGGTTCGGCGAGGATGCATTCGGGACGCTGCAGACCGGAGCCCACATAGCGCAGCGAGGAAGGCTGCAATTCAAAATCGAGGATGGAGAACGGCATGGAGATCAACCTGAACGCCTTGCAGATAGTGCAATTTACTTTACAAAAATAACATGCTCACAGTGAATAGCGCGGGCCCGCGCCGACAGGACTAGGTTTCGGAGCCTGTCCGGCTGAGAGCCTCGCCCACGCGCGCGGCGACCGCACAGACTTTTTCACCGTAGTCAGGGTAAAGATCCTTCGAGAACCTTGAAGCGGGGGCGGAGATACCGATCGAGCCCACAATATCATCGCCAAAGCGAATGGGGGCGGCCACGCAACGGAGGTCAGGAGTAAACTCCGACTCGTCGATGGCGTAACCACGCCCGCGCACGGAGGCGCATTCCTTGGCCAGCGACTTGATGCTGGTAATGCTAGTGCGAGTGTACATTTGAAGCGGCCCGGCGCCGAAGATCGTGCGCAGCTCTCGCTCGTCGGCGTCGGCGATCAAGGCTTTACCGTGGGCCGTGCAGTAGAGCGGCACCAGTTCGCCGGTCTGACCGGAAACCGCAAGCACGTGGTTGGCATGGACGGAGTCGACAAACAAGGCCTGCTTGCCTTCACGGATGGCGAGGTGAGCAGTCTCGTTGAGTTGTCCGGCCAGGAGCTGGAGTTCGGGACGGGCGACCTTCACCAGCATATTGCTCCAATCGTACTGGCGCGAGAGCGTCCACATCGACGAACCGAGCACATAGTCCTTGCGGCCTGGCGGGCAAGACAGAAAGCCCCGGCGGCGCAGGGTGTGGGCCAGACGAAATGCGCTGCTCCGGTCGATGCTGAGCAGGTCGGCCAGCTCGCCGAGGGTAACCGGCTGCTTGGAACGGGCAACGTGCTGGAGGATCGCCAACCCGCGATCCAGACTTTGGATAAAAGGCGCCTGAGGGCTCTTGGTAGGCATAATGCGGTCGTTAGGGGGTTTTCAATTTGACACCAATAGATTTAAGATACCCCACCCAGATGGAAACCAGTTGATGGAACTTGGCCATATCGGGATAGGAAGGCTTCAAATCACCCCCCTTGGCCGTCCTCATGCCGTGGATCCCCCGGTCCTCCATCAAGTCTAGGATGGCGGGACTGTCCACGACCGCCTTGCGCTGGGGACGGCATGCGCTCAGAACTTGGTCCCGGCCATTCCAGTTCTTGAGGCAAATGTGATGGATGACCGGCAGAAGGTTCTTGGCTCCCTGAACGGCATTGGCTACGCCTTTGTGCCATGGCTAATGCGATTTGTGCAGAAAATGCGCTTCCTCTGCCGCGCTAACATCCAGGGCGCCGGGCGACGCGCCGGACCAGGAACGCGGCGGCAAATGCAGGACTGCGATACCGATCCAGGGAGCACGCGGCATTGCGCTATGGAGCCCGCCAGCCCCCGCGCGGCAGGAAGCGCGCACCCGGCAGCGCCGAGGTGACATAGAAACATATCCAGTGGTAAGCGCCGGTGTTTTGCCGCGCCTTCGCCCACCGTAGAGATCTTAATGGACTCTGCTGGAAGCCTCAGCAGGTCTCGCAGGTGCACGCTTGACGGGAAGGGGCCAAACGTAGATGATGGTTTTTGCCCTGTGCACGATATGCAAAATGGATCTCTTACGATGCAATTCAAATTCCCGACATTTGTAATTTCGGCGAAACTGCTAGCCCGCTGGCAGTCTGCAGCCAAAGACGAGAAAGGCGAAGCATGGACTACGCGTGTTTTGGATTGAAGGATCGCATCGCGATCGTAACCGGAGCTTCGCAGGGAATCGGGCGCGCGATCGCGCTGGGATTGGCACACGCCGGTGCGCATCTAGCGCTTGCCAAGCACCCAGTGGGCAACATGGAAGAAATCCAAAACGTGCGCACAGAGATCGAGGCGCTGGGCCGCCAGGCAATCATCGTGCCCACCGACGTGTCGCAGCCCACACAGCTAACGGCGCTGATGGAAGCGACCAAGGCCAAATACGGAGCCATTCATATCCTGGTGAATAATGCCGGATGGACGGGAACGACGCCCGCACTGGAGGTCACCGAGGAAGAGTACGACAAGACCATGGCGGCGTCGCTGAAGAGCGTATTCTTCGCCTGCCAGGCCGCGGCCCGGATTATGATTCCGCAAGGAAAGGGCAGAATCATCAACATCGGTTCGAACTTTGGCGTCGTGGGCTTCAAGAAACGCTCGGTGTATGCGGCGGCCAAGGCGGGAGTGCATCATCTTTCGCGCGCACTCTCGCTGGAGTGGGCTCATGACGGAGTGCTAGTGAATACGGTGGCCCCGTGCATCACGGAGACGGAATCACGACGCAACATCCTGGAGCGGCCCGGATACAAGGAATGGGCGACAGGTGAGATGTTGCCGCGCGGCCGATGGAACCAGCCGGAAGACATCGTTGGAGCGGTGCTGTTTCTGGCCAGCGACATGGCGGATATGATCGTCGGTCATGTGTTGATGGTCGATGGGGGATGGACGATCCACTAACCGATTCAAGGATGAGAACGAGTTTTAGGGTTCAAGCATAGACGCTGAAGGCGGGATGTTGATGAAATTGGCAAAGAAAGTCGCATTGGTGACAGGGGCTGCCCAGGGAATTGGAAAGGGCATTGCCGAGGCGATGGCGAAAGAAGGAGCAGACGTCGTGGTCAACGACGTCAAGAATGCTGGCGGCGCGGAAGCCGTGGCAGAGTGGGTGCGCGGCCAGGGGCGCCGTGCCCTGGCGATCCAGGCGGATGCATCGGACCGGAAGCAGGTCGAGGCGATGTTCGAGCGGGCGTGGAGCGAGATGGGCACCATCGACATTCTGGTCAACAACGCCGGGATCGAGACCATTATTCCCTTTCTAGAGATGACGGACGAACAGTGGTCTGAGGTCACCAAGGTGAACCTGAAGAGTGGCTGGCTGTGCTCGCAGGTGTTCTGCCGGCGCGCGGTCGCGGCCAAGCAGCCAGGAGCGATTGTGAACATCGGATCCATACAGGCGGCAAGAGTTCTGCCGGGGCGCACGCATTACGCGCCCAGCAAACTGGCCGTCGAGGCACTCACGCGCAACGTGTCTGCCGAAGTAGCTCCCCTAGGCATCCGCGTCAATTGCATTCACCCCGGACTGATTGAAACACCGATGATCGATTGGGTGATGAAGCGCCCCGATCTGCTCAATGGAGTGCTGAGCCAGATTTCGCTGAGCCGGCCGGGACAGCCATGCGAGATCGGGACAGTGGCGGCTTTCTTGGCTTCCGACGAAGCGCGCTATGTGACTGGTCAGTCGTTCTACGTGGATGGCGGTTGGGAAGGAAAATAAGTTCTTCTCTTCGTCTAGAAGAGCATGCGGGATGGACTGGCAGTTCCGCCACGTTCTGTACGCATATTGTCTGCGGTCGTCTCCCCCCATCGGGCTCATCAGACGGTATGAATCCCTGCACAAATAAGACCGTTTGCCTGGAGAAGAAGCGTTGTGCGCGGAGGCCTTACCTCCGCGCACCAAGCGACGAACTTCTATCAAGATGTACGGGGCTAGTTATTTATATATAAGCTCACTGAATCATTGGCCGCCCCCAGCAACCTTCGGGAGTGCGAACACATAGTAGCCCTGCGTGACGGCTGCGTTCCCGGTCTGCTGCGCCGGGTTCATGCCGCCACCTGGCGAAAGGGAAATCTTGGCGGGACGCTGGCTTGCGCTCATCACCACATATTCGCGCCCGGCAACTTCATAGACAGCAGGGATGCCTTCGGGATCGCCAGGAATCTTTGCTTGCCATAAGACCTTTCCTGTTTCCTCGTCGTAGGCGCGCATGGTGCTGTCGGACTTGGCACCGCCGAATACGATGCCCCCCGCGGTAACCACCACGCCGCCGCGCGGCCAGAAGCTCCCGGTGTTGGTCATACCCTTGGCTTCGAGTTCAGGCACGCCGCCAAAGGGGACTCTCCACTTGATGGTTCCGGTGTTGAGGTCATAAGCGGTAAGTGTGGACCACGGCGGACTGATAGCGGGCAGGCCATCCGTCGAATTCATGTAGCCATAGCCGGTCCAGTAGCGCGCAGCCGGCGGGGCCAGACGCGGCGCAGGCGTGGACGGAGCTAAGATGCGGGTGAGAATGAAGAGCGGGAGTTTGCCTTCCTTTGGGGCACGCAAGTAAGCGATCAGGTGGTCTAGGTCTGAGGAGGTCAAACCGCTCACGGCCGGCATGTCTCCCCGACCATCCTGCACGATAGCGCGCACCTGATTGGCGCCCAGCCGATCGACAACTCCAACGAGCGACGGAATGGACGGCGGCTGCCCAGCCATATTGGCCATATGGCACATCCTGCAGTTCTGCAGGTAAACGACCTCGCCTTTCGTCTCAGGGGTGCCGTTGATATGCATGCGCGGCGGCTTGGGCGCGAGATGCAGCATCGAGGGCGCATCCTTTGAGAGGACAAAGAGCAGACCCTTGCTGGGATCGATGGCGCCCGATCCCCAATTCGCTCCGCCGTTGTTGCCGGGCATCTCGATCGTTGAGCCGGCGTCGTCCGGCGTGTAGATGCCAAAGTTGCGGGCAGAGGCGACTTCAGCGCCTATCTTTGCTCGCTCTCCGGGGCTGGCGATGTAGGGATCCACATCCTTGACTGTGAATGCCTGCCGCGCGAAGGGCGGGATGACCGTGGGAATTGGTTGCGTGGGCCAGGCCATCTGCCGGGGCATATCCGACTTGGGCACGGGCCGCTCGACGATAGGCCACACTGGCTTGCCGGTGGCGCGGTTGAGCACGTAGAGAAAGCCGTTCTTGCCGGGCTCGGCCAGAATGTGCAACTTGTGGCCGTCATGGTCAACCGTGAGCAGCTTGGGGCCGACCTCTAGGTCGTAGTCCCACAGATCGTGATGCGTAGTCTGGTAGTACCAGATCAGCTTGCCGGTGCGGGCGTTGATGGCGAGGATGCAATCTGAGAAAAGATCGGCCCCGTTGCGGTCGGCCCCATAGAAATCGTAAGTCGGCGAGCCGGTGGGGAAGTAGGCGATGCCGGTCTTGGGATCGAGGGAGATCTCGCCCCAGGTATTAGTGCCGCCAATGTACTTCCACGCGCCAGGAGGCCAGGTTTTGTAGCCGGGCTCGCCGGGGTGGGGGACGGTGTGGAAGATCCAGGCCATCTTGCCGGTGATCACGTTGTAGGCACGGAGATCGCCCGGCGGGGACTCGTAATCCTCGCCCGTGGCGGAGCCCTCAAGGATCAGGTTGCCGAAGATGCGGCCCGGCGTTTGGGAGCCGATCTGGCGAATGGTGTCGGGAACGCGGCCTAGGCCTACACGCAGATCGACGCGGCCGTGGTTGCCGAAGGAGTCGATGACCTTCCCGGTGCGCGCGTTGAGGGCCACCAAAGAATTGTTGACCACGCACAGAATGCGGCGGTCGGAGCCGTCTTTGCTCTGCCAGTACACCACGCCGCGGCTGTTGAAGTTCGTTACCGTGCCGAAATCATGCAGCCAGATCTGCTTGCCGGTGGCGGCATTGAGCGCCACAACACTGTTGTTTTTACCCACGACGTACATCGCGTCGCCGATGATGATGGGGTTGGAGCCATAGCGGAAGCCGTTGTTGCCAGCAGGGTAGAACCACACCTGCTTCAACTGCGCTACGTTCGAGCGGTTAACTTGCTTGAGCGCCGAGTATTGGGCGTCCTCGGGACTGCCCCCATACTGTGTCCAGGTGGTGTACGGCGACATCGCGGACGCGCTGTCGGTTTTGGCCGTTATCTGCGGAGTGAAGATCAATACGGCTGTGCCCGCGGCCAGGACCAGCGCCGATGCCGCAGCACAGTAAAGCAACGTTCTCCTCATCCAGGCTCTCCCACAATTTGGATTGATCTTTCAGCTGCGCGCGCGGCGCAGCCGCGTGATAAAGACCGCCCCCAACAAGTAATTGCATAATATGCAAATAATTTTGCGCTGCTCATCCTAGCAATCTGTTCGAAGGGTCGTCAACCGCGATATTTTAGCTCTGTCTTAGCCTTTTATTTTGAGTGATATAGAAGCGCACTCGGAACGGGCGAGGGCCACGTCGGCGAGGAAATTCGATCAGGTCTTCGCCGGACTTATGAGGACCGTTTATGCTCGATGGCGGAGGAGATATTTTGAAACGTCGCCAATTTCTTGCATCGACTTTTGCAGCATCGGCCGTGGCCCTGACGGATCGGGCCCATGCGGCCGCAGCCGCGCCCACGCCGGCATCCGAAGGCAAGCCCCGGCAGTATTACGAACTGCGCAAGTATCAACTGCGCTCCGGCTCCGAGAGCCGAATTACCGCAAAGTACGTGGCCGATGCCTTGATCCCTGCGCTCAATCGCATGGGCATCGCACCGGTGGGCGCCTTCAATCTCGATCTGGGGCCGGAGACGCCGACGCTCTACCTTCTGCTTCCCTCGGCCAACCTGGGAACCCTGGCGAATGCCGAGTTGCGGCTGCGTGAAGACGAGCAGTTCCTGGAGGCGGCCGCGCCTTTCTGGAATGCGCCGGAGAGTAGCCCGGCATTTGAACGGCTGGAGAGCACGCTGCTAATCGCCCTGCCGGGCTGGCCGCAGTTGGTTTTGCCTCCGCCCACGGCGCACAAGGGCCAGCGGATCTTCCAGTTGCGGACCTACGAGAGCGCGAGCAACCGGGATCACCTGGTCAAGATGAAG
>JAKABE010000361.1 GCA_021801945.1 Acidobacteriota bacterium | reverse complement strand
CTCTCGTGTGACATTGCCCGAAATTGATGGACAAATTGTAGCCGTGGTGGCACCGCACGCAGGCTACCCGTACTCCGGACCCGTGGCGGCGTATGCGTATGCGGCGCTCAAAGGGCACAAATTCGCGCGCGTGGTAGTGATTGCGCCGTCGCATTATGACAGCTTCGATTTCACTTCGGTCTTCGATGGCGATGGATACGTGACGCCGCTGGGCACGGTGCCGGTGGACAAGGTA
The DNA here is from genome assembly GCA_021801945.1 of Acidobacteriota bacterium. Next base: position 3,823 of record JAKABE010000361.1, on the reverse strand, counting down.
TTCGCGGAGAAACTGGCCGGGATGAGCCCGTCGATACAGCTCTCGGACCACGGCCATCGCGCCACACAGCAGGGCGCCGAGCACGCGATTGAGGTGCAGTTACCGTGGCTGCAGCACGTACTGGGCAGCTTTACACTGGTGCCGGTCGTGATGGGTGGCCAGAGCTACGAGAGCAGCCGCGCGCTGGGGGTGGCGCTGGCCAAGCTGATTCAGAACGAAACCACTGGCAAGGGAAGCAAGGCTCCGGAACCCGCAGGCGAGACGCTGATTGTTGCCAGCTCGGACCTCTCGCACTATCACAGCTACGAAGTGGCTGAAGTGATGGACCACAAGACGCTAAGCGCTCTCGCGGAGTGGGATTATCTGAGCTTGTCACGCAACTTCGAATCGCGGGTCTGGGAGGCGTGCGGAGGCGCGCCCATCGTGGCTGCGATGATTGCCGCCGAACGCATGGGAGCCAACCGGGCCGAGGTGCTTCGCTACGCCAACAGCGGCGACGCAACCAGCGACCGGGCACGCGTGGTCGGATACAGCGCAGACATCTTCGTAAAGTTGCCGCGTGCAGACGCGAGCAAGACTTCGTTTTCGCTGAGCGAGAAGGAAAAGCAGGAATTGCTCGGCCTGGCGCGCAAGTCAGTGGAACAGGCGGTGCTGCAGCGGTCACTCCACCCGGCAGCCGCAACAGGAGACTCCGCGCTCGACCAGGAACGCGGCGCCTTTGTGACGCTCACCGTGGCGGGCCAACTGCGCGGGTGCATAGGCTTTACTACGGCTGCAAAGCCGCTTTATGAAACCGTGCGGGATACCGCGGCTCTGGCCGCGCTGCGCGATCCGCGCTTCTCGCCGGTAACCCCGCGAGAGTTGCCGAAGCTGGCCTACGAAATCTCCGTGCTGTCGCCGATGACCCATGTGTTGGATGTGAAGCAGATTCAAGTTGGGCAACATGGTTTGCTTATGAAAAACGGGAGCCGCGAGGGACTCTTGCTACCACAAGTGCCGGTGGAGCAGCATTGGGACCGCACCGTTTTTCTCGAACAAACCTGTAGGAAAGCGGGCATGGATCCTAACTGCTGGAAGGACGAACAGACCGACATCTTCCGCTTTACGGCGCTTGCTTTTGGCGATCGAGACGCGGCGGTCCGCAATTAGCTGACGAACTCGAAGCTCGCACGCGCGGCCAGCACGGCCGGCGCCACGCTGACCACGGCCGCCAGCCAGGCGACCGGCCAAAAGCCGAAGATGGGAATGAGGAAGCCCGCCAGCAGAAGTGCTGCCGCGCAGCCTCCCACCAAATCCAGCGCATAAAGGGTGGCCAGGCTCGCCGCTTCGCTGCGGCCTTCGAGGTAAATCGCCGTCGCCAGCGGGAATTGATAACCGCCGGGCAGGCCGCAGAGAAACGCGATCAGTGGAAACGCGGCCTGAACAGCGTAGAGCGATGTGGTTGCGTGCGGTGCCTGCTGGAGCAGAAAGACAATGAAAAGCAGCAACGGCGCTGAAGTCGCAACCAGGAACTGATTGACGGCAGCGCGGCGCATGTCCCAGCCCAGGTCGCGCCGCATGTGCCGGATGCCGAGCAGGCTCCCGCCGGCGATGCCCGCCATCAACATGCCGATCAACAGCGCCAGTTCGCGGTAAACGTAACCAAAGACCGACTGGAATGCCAGCATCACCAGAAGCTGGAGTGTCATTAACGTAAAGCCGGACGCGGCGATACACCACACGGCTGCGGCTCGCGCACGGCGCCGCCGTGTGGTGAAGGAGAAAACGAGAAGGAGAACTACGGAAGGAACAAGAAAGATCAAAAGAACAGTGGATAAGCGGATCTCCGCGGCCCTTTTAAGGCGATGCGCATCTGCAGCGTCGAATTGTGCGCTCCACAGCACCGTGCTGAAGTAATACGCGGCCGGTTGAAAGTCGCGATTGATGCGCGTGCCGGGACGTGGCTGAAGAAGCGCGTGGATCTCGGCCATGCGGTCGGCCGTCATGCGAAAGGGAAGAAAGTACTCGCGCACGTACTGTGTTGCGATGTTTCGGCTCTTCATGCGGGAGATGAGGAGCTGCGGATTCTCCGTGAGGGCCGTTGATTCCACGGCGGCGAAGAAGCGAAGAGTTTCACCGGGGATGACGGCCACGTGGGGAAAGACCTGGTGCAAGGTTCGATCGATGCAGCGGAGAAACCCGGCAAGTTCTGGATTGATGACGTCTTCAGACGAGCGCAACTGAAGAGCGAGCAGGCCACCGGGAGCGAGATGGCCTCGCGCGGAACGGAAAAACTCCACCGTGAAGAAGCGGTTCAGTTGAGCGTTCGCCGGCTCCGGGACGCTCACAAGGATCACATCGAAGCTGTTGCGCGATGTTTTCAGGTAGAGGCGGCCATCGGTCTCATGCACATGCACGCGGGGATCGGAAAGCGCAACTGTTTCCCGCGGAAATAGCCGGCGATATAAGTCGATGAGCGCTGGATCGATCTCCACGTAGTCAAGGCGCTCCAGGGTTGGATGCTTGAGAGCCTCGGCGATGCTTCCGTTCATGCCTCCGCCGAGAAGCAGGACACGGCGCGGGCCAGGGTGTTCCAGCAGCGCGTAATGAACAGACTCTTCGGCAGCCGCTGGATCGGGAATGTTGGCAAGAATCGAGCCGTTGTCGTAGATGCTGCGCATGCCGCCCGCGCCGATCACTGCCAGCCGCCCGTACGCTGAGTCGCGGGAGGCAAGAAGATCGAAGCCGGGCCAAAGGCGCGCCAGCGTATACGATTCGATGCGCGGAGCGGCGAAGCTCAAAAGCGGAACGGCCAGAAGCACAGCGCTCGCGGCCGTTACGGCGACTGGGATCCGGCGCATCCGGAAGTAGACGCTTGCGCCGGCCCACAGACAAAGAAGAGCGATAAGCACGGCAATCTGGATGCACCCGAGGAACTGCAGGAGAATAAGGCCGGTCACGACGCCGCCGAGCGCGGAGCCGGCGGTTTCAAGCAGGTAGGCGAGACTGCTGGCGCGACGTGACGAAAGCCCGCAATCGTCCCGCATGAGTTGCGACGCCAGGGCGAAGAGGCTGCCGCAGAGAGCGCAGAAGATGCCGAGGCAGACGAACGAGGTGAGCACCATGCGCAGCGGTCCGATGAGCTCGCCGGGTACCGTCTGCATCTGCGTTCGGGCGAAACGCAAGGCGATGACAACGAAAGGAAGGCTGAGGCCGCTAAGGCACTCGACGGCAACGGTGGCGATGCGGACGGTTGTGCGGTTGCGGATCAGGCGCCCGGTAAGACCGCTGCCGGCGGCGGTACCCATGAGCCATGCGGCCAGTACGAATCCAAGGGAAAGCTCGTTGCCGTTGAACAACACGATGACTTCGCGAAGCAGAACAATCTGCCCCACGGCAGCCGTAAAGCCGACGAGGAACGGAATTGCGCGTATGGCCAGCGGCCGATACCATGCGAACGAATTGAATCCAGTTTGCACTGCAACCCGTCCTTCGTGCGGCGCATCTACGCGAGGTGGCTGACCTTGACCGTGAGCGTATCGAAGTCCATGGTTCCCAGACCGCGGGCGGCGGCCATTTGAAGATAAGGAAGCTGTGCAGGGTCGAGGTTCCAGTATGCCTTGGCGACATATGCATCGATAGCCACGGGATCCGTACCAGCCACAAGCGTCTTCTTCAGTGCGACGTCCTCCACGTTGCCGCCGGTGGGGCCGTTGCGCTGCAAGATGCGATAGCAGTCCAGGAGGGTCACGGTGGGCAGCATAAAGCTGGCCAGATCGGCCAGGCTCTGGTGAATCTGCTGATGAAGACGGTTGCGCTCGCCGCCGAGGATCCCGTACCAGTT
>JAKABE010000360.1 GCA_021801945.1 Acidobacteriota bacterium | reverse complement strand
GTGTGGTCAGATCGAGAGCTTCGGTGAGCGACACGAAGCCGACGCCCAGATGCGCCAACTCCTGCAAGGTGGCGAGCAGGTCAGTCACCGATCTTCCCCAGCGATCGAGCCGCCACACAAGCACGACATCGATCTCCCGGCGCCGTGCCGCTTCGATCAGTTGCTCCCGCACCTTCCTCTGCGAAGCACCGGAGCCGACTTCCTTCACCTGCATGACGACGGTCCAACCTCGGCGCGCGGCATAATCGCGCAGAGCACGGTTCTGCATGGGCAAGGTCTGCTGGTCGTTGGTCGAGACACGCGCGTTGAGACCGGCGCGGAGCGCGGTTTTTGGCGGTTTGCCGGGGTGGCCAAAAACCCTTTGCGATTGTTGCCTTCCGGAGGCCCGTTTTATGGGCATATCAGGATGCTCCCTGCCTGTGGCCGCAGACTATCCTTTTCGGCCATGCGAGCCATGAGATCGTGTCAGGACGCGGCGATCCGGCTGCTGTCGTTCCAAGGCATCCACTCTGCCGGATTCCGCGCCAGGTCTTCGGCGTGGCGTTGCTGCTCGGTCAGGTAGTCGAACGGATTGGCGCCGTTCAGCTCGCAGGTGTGGATCAGGCTCATGGAGAGATCGCCCACCCGCGCTCCGTGCAGCGTTTTATAGAAATGAGAGTTCTTGCGATGCAAAATCGCTCGCTTCAGCGATCTCTCGCAGAGGGTGTTATCGAGCGGTGCCCCCGCGGTGCGCAGGAACAGGGGCAGTGCCTTCCAATCGAGACCAATCGCGCGACGCTAACTTGCCTCTTCGCTCGATTCGCAGCGCGCCTCGGCAGGAACTTCGGCATCTACCTCGGTGGTGGCGCGGTGACGGCCGCTTTGGAACCAGCTCATATGCGGCAGCTCGCGCTCGGCGTGGCGGCGCGCGGCAATCAGTTCTGCCATGATGGCGACGGCGATCTCCTCGGGAGTGATTGCGCCGATGTCCAGGCCCACGGGAGAATGCACGCGGTCAAAGAGCTCCGCCCGCAGGCCCGCCGCCGTCAGCGCGCGATAGACGGTGATCGCCTTGCGCTTGGAGCCGATCATGCCGATGTAGCGAGCCGGGGTTTCAACCGCCCAGCGCAGCACGCGCATGTCGTCGCGGTGGCCTCGCGTGGCGATCACGATGTAGGAGGACTCGCTGGGTGCGAGGCTCGCCAGGGCCTTGTCGAAGTCCTCGGCGATCACCTTCCGCGCCTCGGGAAAGCGCTCGGCGTTGGCGTAGGTGTCGCGGTCGTCGGTGACAATCACATCGAATCCGGCATTGTGGGCGGCTTTATAGACCTCGTAGGAGACGTGGCCTGCGCCGAAGAGATAGAGCAGGGGCGCAGGCAACACCGGCTCGATGAAGATCTCCAGCGTGCCGCCGCAGACCAGGCCGGTGTCGTACTTGGGGTCCTGATTGAGGTCGAAGCTGAGGGTGCGCGGCTTTTCCTCGGCCATGACCTCGCGCGCCGCCTGCCAGACCTCGGCCTCCACGCAGCCTCCGCCGATGGTGCCGGCGATGGAGCCGTCGTCGCGTACCAGCATCTTGGCGCTCTTGAAGGAGGGAATGGATCCGCGCACGTTGACGATGGTGGCCACGGCGCCCTTGCGGCCCACGCGCTGGAGCTTCACGACCTCCTCGTAGATATCCATGCTTCTCGATTATTCGATTCAGGATCATCGAAGTCAATGCGGGTTTGACGGCTGCCGGTCAGTTTCTAGGGAGCCCGGCCTCGGAAGCGAAGCAGGCTGCGAAAAAACGCCTTGCAACAGGCAGATCGAAATCGCCTAATCCAGTAGGGTAAAGCGCCCTATATGCTTTGCCGCACTTGAGGTCCGGGAGCCAGAGGCTGCTCCGCTGTGCGCTTCTCCAAAAATCCGCGGAGCGAGTTTGTTCGCACCCTTTGAGGCTCGTGTCCTTCAATTTGATCGATGACCTCTTCCGTCAATTGCCGTGTACGCGCCTCATGGAGGCCTGTGCAGGTGTTCGGAATCGAACAGTTCCGTGCCGCAAACGCCCGCGAGCGCACACCTCCGCAGCCGAATCTTTCTGCGTAACTCTTTTGTTTTCAAAAGAAGGAACTATTGGCACGTTGGTTCCGTATTTGCTATATAAACTTTGGCTATGGATATCGCACGCCCAGATTTAAAGCTTAAGAGAAAGCGCCGGACGGTGATGTGGTCCGGCGTTGCGGTGGTGGTGCTGGCAATGGCGGTATGGGGAGTAATGCAGCTCAAGCCCGCATCGCCCTCGGTGGACCGCTCTACCATTTGGACCGGCTCGGTCAAGCGCGGCGACCTGACCATTCAAGTGCGTGCCTCAACGGCCATGTTGGTGCAGCGCGAAGACTCGATTGAGCTGATCCCCGCGCAAACCGCCGCGACGGTGGTCCGCATCCGGGCTTTGCCCGGCACCAAGGTCGGTCCGAACACCGTCATCATGGATTTGTCCGATCCTGAGTTGAACCAGAAAGTGCTCAACGCCCGCCTGGCGCTGAAGGCCGCGGAGGCCGACTATAAGAGCCTCCAAGCCTCGCTGGAAAGCTCCCTGATGGACAAGCGCGTAGCCGCCGCGGCTGTCAATGCGTCCTACAGCCAGGACCGGCTGCAAGCGCAGACCGACAAGCAGCTTTACGAGTTGGGCGTGATCTCAGGGCTGAGCTACCAGAAATCCCAGGACACCGCCCAGCAGCTCACCACCCAGCACCAGATCAGCCAGGAACAGATCGCTGTGAACCAGAGGGCGATTGAGGTGCAGCTTGCCTCGGCGCAGATTAAGATCGACCAGGCCAAGGCGTTGCTGGATCTTTACGAGAAGCAGCAGGCGGCACTGGAGGTGACGGCGGGCATCACCGGCGAGGTGGCCCCGCTGCCGACGCCGGTGCAAGTGGGCGAACGCGTGACGGCGGGAACCTCCCTGGCCGAGGTGATCCAACTGGACAAGCTCAAGGCCCAATTGCAGATCGCCGAGACCCAGGCCCACGATATTCAGCTTGACCAGATGGCGTTCGTCGACACCCACAACGGCATCGTCCCCGGCCACGTCTCCCGGATTGATCCCACGGTTTTGAACGGAACGCGCACGGTGGACGTAACACTCGACGGACCACTGCCACAGGGCGCGGTAGCGCAGCTCAGCGTGGACGGAACCATCGATCTGGCGAAGCTCCACGACGTGATGTACGTGGGCCGGCCGGCCCTGGCCAACGAGAACTCGACCATCAGCCTGTTTAAGATCGATCCCGACGGCAAGGGCGCTACGCGCGTGTCGGTGAAGGTGGGCCGCGCCTCGGTGAACGACATCCAGGTGCTCTCGGGGCTCAAGGAAGGCGATACGGTGATTCTTTCCGACATGTCGCGCTACGACAACGTGGACCACATACGCTTGGATTGAACAAGGTAAGGAATCGGGGAATAGGGTACCGGAAGCAATGAGGGGGCGCTAGGGTGCGGCACTGGCAGCTGGTATCTGACAACTGACTGCTGTTTCAGGAGGATGGCATGGCAACGGACGGCACATTGATTGAGACCGAGGATCTGACCAAGATCTTCTACACCGACGAAGTGGAGACGCATGCGCTCTCCGGCATTCACCTGACCATCCGGCGAGGCGAGTATGTAGCCATGTCGGGCCCGTCGGGCTGCGGCAAGTCCACGCTGCTTTCGATTCTGGGCCTGCTCGACACCCCCACGCAAGGCAAGTACTTGCTCAACGGGAAGCCGGTGGAGAACCTGAGCTTCAGCGAACGCTCGCGCATTCGCAATCAGGAGATCGGCTTCATCTTCCAGAGCTTCAACCTCATCGGCGACCTCACCGTGGAGGAGAACGTGGCTCTGCCGCTCACCTACCGCTCCGGCATGGCGGCGACCGAGCGCAAGCGGCGCGTGAAAGAAGCGCTGGAGCGGGTCAACATGGCACACCGCATGAGGCACTACCCGGCACAGCTCTCCGGCGGCCAGCAGCAGCGCGTTGCCGTGGCCCGCGCCCTGGCTGGTTCGCCCTCGATCCTGCTGGCCGACGAGCCCACCGGCAACCTGGACTCGAAGAACGGCGAGGCG